>CAYLZG010000019.1:0-8169 GCA_964387985.1 uncultured Anaerolineales bacterium
GCTCCATTGCCTGCTCCAGCCGCGCGAAGCTGTGGCGGTTGGCCTGGTTGACCAGTCCGGTCATCTTCCACTCGAAGATCCCCAGCGTGCGCGCGATATCGGGCGTGCGCACTCCCTGTGCCTGCAGCGCCTTCAGCTGGATCAACTGCCGGTAGTGCCGGGCGATCATGCCCAGGAGCCGCAGAGGCGGCTCGCCGTCGACGTCCAGCGCATGGGTCATTAGCCGGCCCGCAACAGGCCCGTTGCCGCTGCCCAACGCATCGACCAGCTCGAAGACGCTGGCGGCGCGCGTCGCCGGCGTCAGCTTGCGCACATCCTCACGCGTCACCGTCCGCCCGCCCGCATAGTCGCCGAGCTTGATGATCTCCTGATCGATCTGCCGAAGCTCATCGCCGACGAACTCTGCCAGGTCCATGGCCGCGCCGGCGTCCAGCTTCACCTTCCGGTGCTGTGCGCGCGCCCGGATCCAGTTCGGCAGGTCGTTGCGTTTCGGTTTTTCGCACGTGATGATCCTGGCGCGGCCTTCGCGACTCAGTTCCTGCAGCTTGCGCAGCGCTGGACCGCCGGCCGTGCTCTCCTCGACGAGCACCAGGAGCGTGGTCGGGGGCACATGGTCCAGGTGGGCCAGGATCGATCTGGCATGGCCCCTGGACGTTTCAGGTGCGGGCTCTTCGCCGGACTCTTCCTCGGGCGTTTCGCCGGGCCGGGCCTTCGTCCTTGTGGGAGCAGCCAGCCGCGCCAGCAGGCCCTCGACCACAACCAGCCGCTGCTCGGCCAGGAAAGGCATCGTGTCGCATGCGTTCTCCAGCTCGGACGGCGAAACCGTGCGGCCGTCGAGCCGCGTGGTGTTCAGGTCGACCAACTCGGGATCCTCGCCGCACGAGGCAGCCAGCTCCGCCAGCGCTTCCGCGCGCAGCAGCTCTGCCGGGCCGTGGATGAGAGCAATCATCGCGGCACCTTCAACTGATTGTGATCCGGTGGCGGGCGACCGGGCCGCCCTTCAGGGGCGTGACGCCCTGAATGCGCAATCCTTGGACGTGAGGACTGGTCGTTACGTTCTGCTGCATCCATCGCCCCGCGGGTACGGCGAAGATGAGCGCGAGCGTTGCGGCCAGGAGGGAGGCGGGGAGGCGGTCGGACCACGAGCGTTTGCGGCCGCCGGTCACCGCCATGACTGCCATGCCCGACAGCATGCCCGAGGTGACCAGGTTGGTGCCGCAGTTCGGGTGTACAGCCAGGTTATGCTCGCCGGCTTGCAGCCGGCTCAGCGCTTCGCGTGCTACTTCTTCCACCACGTGCTGGTCGACATCGCCGAAGAGGATGAAGCCCTGGAGGTCGCTGCGCGCCATGAGGGGGACGCCAGGCATGCGCAGGCTCAGGAGCGTCACGGTGGCATGCTCGATCGCATGGTGTTGGCGCAGCATCTGCGCAAATGAACGTTGTACCATTCTACCGTCCCCTTTGAGCCATCGTGCTCAGCGTTGCACCAGCTTCGCGACCGTGACGCCTTCGCCACCCTCGTTGTTCTCGCCAGCGCGGAACTCTCCAACGAGCGGGTGTCCGCGTAGCTCCTCGCGCACGGCCTGACGCAGCGCACCGGTGCCCTTGCCGTGGATGATCCGCACGAAGGGCAGGCCGGCCAGGTATGCCTGATCCAGGTAGTGATCCAGTTCAATCAGCATGTCGTCAACCGTCATCCCCCGGAGGTCCAACTCCATGCCCGGACTCGGCGGGCGGGGAGTCTTACCGCCCGGCCTGATCTGGACGGCCAGTTGCTCGCCTCGCTGCTGGAGTTCGACGCGGCTCTGTGAGAGCTTCATGCGGAAACCGCCGATCTTCACCTCGACATCCTGCGGGCCAGCTGCCACCACCTCGCCGCTGGCCTGGAGCGATGGCACCCACACCTTGTCACCGGGCTGCAGCGGTCCGTCGATCACGACGGGCTGGGGCGTTTCCATGCGGGGCGGCGGCTGGAACTGGGCGCTGCGCTGCGCCAGCACATCCTGGGCTTCAGCCAGCCACTGTTCGTGCAGGCTCTTTGCCACCTGGCCGCGCTCGCGCGGCGCCAGGGCCAATTGCCCCTGCACCCGCCCGATCTCTTCACGGACGGCTGCTAACTCCGCCTCCGCTGCCTGGCGAGTCTCCGCAAGCACCTCGCGACGTGCCTCTTCGACCTTTGACAACCGGTAGTTCAGGTCGGCCCTGAGCGCTTCAGTGTGGCGCTGTGCGGTCTTGGCCTCCTGTTCGGCCGTCAGTGCAGCCTCGCGCGCTCGCTTGATCTCGGCCAGCATCGCTTCAGCCTCTGCGGACTGGGGCGACACGAGGGCCTCGGCCTGCTCCACGATCTCCTGAGCCAGCCCTAAACGCCGTGCGATGGCGAACGCGTTCGAGCGGCCGGGCAGACCGATGCTGAGGCGATACGTGGGGCTGAGCGTTTCGATGTCGAACTCGACCGAGGCGTTGGCGACGTAGGCCGTCGTGTGTGCGAATACCTTTAGCTCAGAATAGTGCGTCGTGGCCAGGGTCGTAATGCCTGCCAGCAAGAGGGTCTTGAGGATGGCCTGTGCCAGTGCCGCACCTTCCTCGGGATCGGTGCCCGCGCCAAGCTCATCTAACAGCACCAGGGAGCGATTGTCCGCACGCTCGAGAATGTCGACGATGTGCGTCATGTGAGAAGAGAACGTCGAAAGGCTTTGCTCGATGCTCTGCTCGTCTCCGATGTCCGCAAAGACCTGCTCGAAGACAGCTGTCCTGGAGCCCTCATCGGCCGGGATCGCCAGGCCGGCCTGGGCCATGAGTGCCAACAGGCCGGTCGTCTTGAGCGACACGGTCTTGCCTCCGGTGTTCGGACCGGTGATGAGGATGATGAAGTAATCGTCCTCGATGTAGATGTCGATCGGCACCACGGTGAGCGGGTCAAGGAGCGGGTGGCGCGCCTTGATGAAGGCAAGCGTCGAGCCAGGATGGGTGACGGCCGGCTCGGATGTCCCTCCGGACGGCGCGACCGCCGCGCCTTCGGCCGCTGCCCTGCGACGCAAAGTGCGGCCGGATGACCTGGCGGCTGTCTTGAAGGGGACCAATTCCGGTTCGATCCCGCGCAGTGCATGCGCATAGCGCGCCTTCGCGAAGATGAGGTCAAGGTCGCCCAGGGCATCCACGGTGCGGACAATGCCGCCGCCCGCGGCGGCGATAAGCCCGGTGAGCGCAGCCAGGATGCGCTGGATCTCTTGCTGTTCCGCAAGCTGCGCCTCGCGCCAGCGATTGTTGAGTTCTACGACAGGCAGGGGCTCGATGAACAAGGTGGCGCCGGACCCGGATTGGTCGTGGATGAGCCCGGGGATGCGCCCCTTGAATTCGGCGCGCAGGGGGATGACATAACGCCCCTGGCGCTGCGTGATAATCGCCTCTTGCAGGAACTGCGCATTGGTGGACGTCCCGATGATTCGCTGGAGGCGCTCCATCAGGTGCGCATGTGCGTCCCGCAGCTCGCGGCGGATGCGCAGCAGCGCATCGCTGGCGGAGTCCAGCACCTCCCCGCGCTCGTCGATGCAGCGGCCGATCTCGTCGATCACGTCGCCGGGCACCACGATGCGCTGGGCCACGTCGGAGATGTTCGGGAACTGCTCCGACAGCCGGCCGAGCATCCGGCTCAGCGTACGCGCGCGAACCAGGGTCGAGCGGACCGTGAGCAGGTCCATGGGGGTGAGCGTGCTCCCGATGGAGGCCTGCTCGACCAGCGGGCGCAGATCGTGAACGCCGCCCAGGTGCACGTCGCTTTTCTCATCGAGCAGCCGTCGCGCCTCGCGCGTTTCGGCCTGCCAGACGACTGCCTGGCGGATGTCATCCGCCGGCAGCAGTGCGAGCGCACGTTCCCGCCCGAGCGAGAAGGAGGTGTGTTCTGCCAGCCGCTCCCGGATCTTGTCGAACTCCAGCACGCGGAAAGTTCTTGCGTCCATGTGGCCGAGTATAGCACAGCCGCACGATCCGGCCAATGTTTTCGCGCTTTTCGGTCCTGTGGTATCATGCGCAAAAGGTTCAACTTGGGCGAGTGATGGCTGAGGTAGGCGGATGAAAGCGGTTGTGATGGCTGGCGGAGAAGGCTCGCGCCTGCGACCCCTGACCTTAACGCGCCCCAAACCGATGCTGCCGCTGGTCAATCGCCCGGTCCTCGGGCATATCCTCCACCTACTCAGGCAGCACGACATCACCGATGTCATCATTACCGTCCAGTACCTGGCGACGCAGATCCAGGATTACTTCAGCGATGGACGGTCGCTCGGCATGAACCTCGACTACGTGGTGGAGGAATCTCCGCTCGGCACGGCCGGCTCAGTGCGCCACGCGGCAGATCGCCTGGGCAAGACAGAACCGTTCCTGGTGATCAGCGGGGATGCGCTCACCGATTTCGACCTGACCCGGGTCGTGGCATTCCACAAGCAGAGCAACGCCGCGCTGACGATGGCGTTGACGCACGTGCCGAATCCGCTCGAGTATGGGGTGATCAACATCGAAGAAGATGGACGCGTCCTCCAGTATCTCGAAAAGCCAAGCTGGGGGTCGGTGACATCCGATACGGTCAACACCGGCATCTATGTGGTCGATCCCGCGACGCTGGCTGGTATTCCGGCAGACACGCGACTGGACTGGAGCCAGGACATTTTCCCGGGGATGCTCAGGACCAGCGCGCCACTGTACGGATATATCGCCGAAGGCTATTGGTGTGACATCGGCACCTTGCCCGAGTATCACAGGGCCAACGCCGACCTGCTCAACGGCAGGCTGAACCTGGGCGACCTGGGACAGCGGATCGGGCCAGACATCTGGGCGGGCGGCCCGGTGACCATCGAGCCGGACGCGCAGCTCATCGGGCCGGTCTACCTCGGTGCAGAAGTGAAGGTCATGGGCGGCGTCGTTGTGGCGGGCCCATCGGTGATCCGCGATTACACCATCCTGGACAACCGGACGCGCGTCCATCACAGCATCATCTGGCGCAACTGTTATATTGGCGAGGGCGTTACGCTGCACGGCGCGGTGATAGGCCGGCAGTGCAGCTTGAAGAAGCGGGCGACGGTGTTTGAAGGTGCGGTGGTGGGCGATGGCACCGTGGTCGGCGAAGACGCCATCATTCAGGCGGGCGTCAAGGTGTGGCCGAACAAGGAAGTCGAGAACGGGGCCAAAATCAACCACAGCCTGATCTGGGGTTCGCATGGCCGCAAGGCGCTCTTCGGCAGATATGGGGTCACGGGCGTGGTAAACGTCGATCTGACCCCTGATTTTGTGGCGCGACTGGGCGCCGCCTTCGGGTCGGTGTTGCCCAAGGGCGCAACCGTGACGATCAATCGAGACCCCCACCGCAGCCCGCGCATGATCAAGCGTGCCTTGATCTCGGGCCTTCCTTCGGCGGGCAATGACGTCCTGGACCTGCGCAGCCTACCGATTCCCGTGGCCCGATACTACACACGTGCCATCGGCGCTGCCGGGGGCGTGCACGTGCGCCTGTCGCCCTACGACCCCCGCGTGGTGGATATCCGCTTCATGGGACCGGACGGGCTGAACCTGACGCGCGAGCAGGAACGCACCATCGAGCGCGTGTTCTTCCGCGAAGACTACCGCCGCGTCTATCTGGATGACATCGGCAATATCGATTACGCGGCCGATGCAGCCCAAGTTTACTCGAATGGCTACCTGCAGTCGCTGGATGTGGCCGCCATCCAGGATGCCGCTTTCAAGATCGTGGCTGACTACGCCCATGCACCGACCGCCGAAGTGTTGCCCGATCTGCTGAGCCGGCTCTCGGTCGTCGTGACCCCGTTGAACGGGACAGTCGATGCTGCGCGTCTTTCAATGGCCTCGGATGAGCTGCGGGCCGGACGGATTCAGATGGCGCGCGTCGTGCAAGTATTGGATACCGTTTCGCTAGGCGTGCGGCTGGATGTTGGCGGTGAGAGGTTGTTCGTGGCAGATGATACGGGGGCCAACGTTCCGGATCGCATCTTCGCTGCCGCCATGGCTGCCCTGGTCTTTCGCGACCATCCCGGCTGCACTGTGGCGGTGACGGTCGATCAGCCCCAGGTGTATGAGCAGCTGGCCAGGCAGTATGGCGGGCGGATACACCGGACACAGGTCGATCTGCAGGCGCTCATGTCCGCTGCAACGGCGGCGAACGTCGTCATGGCGACCGACGGCAGCGGCAACTTCGCGTTTCCAGGGCTCTACCCCGGCATCGACGGACTGTTCGCAGTGGGCAAGCTTCTGGAACTGCTGGCCCATCAACGAACCACCTTGTCCCAGGTCATCGCGGAACTGCCACCATTCGACGTCGCGGTGGGGGCCGTCGAGGGCTCCTGGGAAAGCAAGGGCCGGGTGATGCGCTGCCTGATCGAGCAGTTCTCCAAGATGCAGCACGAAACCATAGACGGCATCAAGGTGCATCTCGGAGATCGGGAATGGGTCCTGATCCGGCCCGACAACGACACTACGGTGTTCCATCTCACGGCTGAAGCGAAGTCTCTGCACTCCGCGCAGGAATTGATCGCCGACTACGGTGGACTGGTTCAGGAGTACATTCGGGATTCACGCGCTCGCCCCAACGAGCTAACACACGGCAGAGACGCGCGCAACAGCTGAAACTCTCACACTGCTTCATAAGGGGTATCTGATCGATGTCCATTACATTCGGGACTGACGGCTGGCGTGCCGTCATCAGCGACGAGTTCACGTTCGCCAACGTACGGTACGTGGCGCAAGCCATTGCCGAGGTGCTGCTTGAGAATGCGGTCGCCCGCAATTCGGCCCAGGGCCGGCCATTGGCCGTCGTTGGTTTCGACACGCGTTTCCTTTCCGACCGCTACGCGCGAGCGGTGTCCGAGGTGTTAGCGGCAAATGGTCTGAATGTCGCCCTGGCCAAGGCCGATGCACCGACCCCGGTAGTCTCCTTCGCCATTCCTAACCTGGGTGCAATCGGCGGTGTCATGATTACCGCCAGCCATAATCCGCCGCGCTACAACGGCATCAAGCTCAAGTCCGCCCACGGCGGCAGCGCGACCGTGGCCGACACGAAGCGCGTGGAAGCCAGGATCACCGAGGCGTTGGCTGCAGGCCGCGAGCCCCAGCGGATGGAACTCGACGACGCACTCAGCCAGGGCCTCGTCACGCGGTTTGACCCATTCGATGCGTATGCCACCCACCTGCGGGGACTGATCGATCTTGAGACGATCCGCCGGGCGAAGCTGCGCGTGGCAGTGGATGCCATGTATGGCGCTGGCCGCGGCTACCTGAGACGGCTGCTCGAAGAGGCCGGCTGCGATGTGACCGAAATCCGGGGTGAAATGAACCCGGGCTTCAACGGCATCCATCCAGAACCCATCGCAAAGCACCTGGAACCGCTGATGGAATTGGTGCCGGGCGGCGGTTTCGACCTTGGGCTGGCAACTGACGGCGACGCGGATCGTATCGGCGCCGTGGGTCCGACCGGTCGTTTCATCGACCCACACTGCATCATGACGCTTGCTCTGCGCCATCTTGTCGAGACGCGCGCACTGCGCGGGTCAGTGGTCAAGACGGTGTCCACCACCCAGATGCTCAACCGGCTGGCCCGCCAATACAATCTGCCGCTGCACGAGACGCCGGTCGGCTTCAATTATATCGGCGATCTGATGATGGCTGAGGATGTCCTCATCGGCGGCGAGGAGTCCGGCGGCATCAGCATCAAGGGTCACATTCCCGAGGGGGATGGCGTGCTGATGGGACTGCTGCTGACTGAGTTGGTGGCCGCGAACGGCAAGTCACCTGAGGTGATGCTGGAAGATATCATGGGCGAAATTGGCCATTTCGAGTACGCCCGCAACGATTTTAAGGTGAAGCCGTTCGAGAAAAAGTCGTTGGTGTCAAGCCTGGTTTCCATGGCGCCATCCTCGTTGGGAGGCATCGCACTGCAATCCGTCAACACGCGCGATGGCGTGAAGTATCTCCTGACCGACGATAGCTGGCTGCTGATCCGTCCCTCGGGCACTGAGCCGGTGCTGCGAGTCTACGCGGAGGCTCACACGCTTGCCACCGTCCATGCGCTCCTGTGCGAAGGCCGGGCGCTGGCTGATGCTGCCGGCGTGTAAAGGCGCCCTTTCGCCGAACCACGACCGCCCGGCGATCATGAACGTTGAGAATCTATTC
>CAYLZG010000019.1:8179-13284 GCA_964387985.1 uncultured Anaerolineales bacterium
AGCCATCGCGCTGCCCCATCGCCGCCCGGCGCTAAAGACGCCGGGCTACGAAGCAACGCCCGCTGAAGCGGGCTAAACACGCCTGTTGAGGCATCGTAAGCCCCCTTCAGGGGGCGGTCACCGGCGGCGTGGATGTGGGCGGTTAGCCGGATATTTTGTAAACGTTCATAATCGCCGAGCGGTCTGGCTGGACCGATTGACCTGCCCATTGCCCGGTTAATTTCTCAACGTTCAACAAGACTTCGGAGGTCTTCGCGAGAACCTCGGGGGTTTGCCTGCGATCCTCCACATCTCCCTCTAACGCAACGCTAACAACCCGCTTACACTCATCTAATGCCCTCATCTTAATATGCTAGAGGTAACGCAACGAAGAGGAGAGAAACCAATGAGTAAAGTAGTGGGTATTGATCTGGGCACCACCAACAGCGTTGTCGCGGTGGTGGAGGGCGGCGATCCCGTCGTCATCCCGAGCGCAGAGGGCGGCCGGTTGGTGCCTTCGGTGGTGGCATTCACGAAAAACGGTGAGCGATTGGTCGGCCAGACCGCGAAGCGGCAGGCCGTCGTCAATCCTGAGAATACGGTGTTTTCGATCAAGCGGTTTATGGGACGGCATTACGATGAGACCGCAGCCGAGCGCGGGACCATTCCTTACAAGGTGATCGAAGGCAAATCGGGCGACGTGCGGGTGAAGATCCCTGTGAACGGGAAAGAGTACACCCCGCAGGAGATCTCCGGCATGATCCTCGGCAAGCTGAAGAGCGACGCGGAGGCATACCTGGGCGAGCCGGTTACTAAGGCCGTGATCACCGTGCCGGCGTATTTCAACGACAGCCAGCGACAGGCAACCAAGGATGCGGGCAGGATCGCTGGCCTGGAAGTGCTGCGCATCATCAACGAGCCGACGGCAGCTGCACTGGCTTATGGCCTCGACAAGAAGGATAGCGAGACCATCCTGGTCTTTGACCTGGGCGGCGGCACCTTCGACGTGTCGATCCTTGAGGTGGGCGATGGCGTGGTTGAGGTGAAGGCCACCAATGGCGATACGCACCTGGGTGGCGACGACTGGGATCAGCGTCTGGTAGATTTTATAGCGGACGAGTTCAAGAAGGAAAACGGCGTCGACCTGCGGAGCGACCGGCAGGCGCTGCAGCGGCTCAAGGAAGCGGCCGAGAAGGCCAAGATCGAGCTGTCCACGGTCATGGAGACGGAGGTCAACCTCCCCTTCATCACGGCGGACGCAAGCGGCCCCAAGCATCTGCAGATGAAGCTGGCGCGTTCCAGGTTCGAGCAGTTGACCGAGGACCTGCTGGCTCGCTGCAAGGGGCCATTCGAGCAGGCTTTGCGCGATGCGAAGCTGAAGGCTAACGACATCGATGAGGTTGTGCTGGTGGGCGGTTCCACCCGCATGCCGATGGTGCAGGAACTGGTGCGCCGCCTGACCGGCAAGGAACCCAACCGAGGCGTGAACCCCGACGAGGTGGTTGCGGTCGGCGCCGCACTGCAGGGAGGTGTGTTGAGCGGCGAGGTCAAGGATGTCCTGCTGTTGGACGTGACCCCGTTGACCCTGGGCGTGGAAACCCTGGGCAGCGTGTTGACCCCAATCATCGAGCGCAACACGACCATCCCGGTCAAGAAGAGCCAGGTGTTCAGCACTGCTGAGGATAACCAGGGCGCGGTGACGATCCATGTCCTGCAGGGCGAGCGACCGATGGCCGCGGACAACATGTCGCTGGGGCAGTTCAACCTGGAGGGCATTCCGCCGGCCCCGCGCGGCATGCCGCAGGTCGAGGTGACGTTCGACATCGATGCGAACGGCATCCTGAACGTGAGCGCGCAGGATAAGGCGACCGGCAAGGAGCAGAAGATCACCGTAACCGCGTCGACCAACCTGAACAAAGAGGACATCGACCGGATGGTGCGCCAGGCGGAGATCAACAAGGCCGCAGATCAGCGGCGCAAGGAACTGATCGAGGCGCGCAACCATGCCGACCAGATGGCCTACGTGACCGAACGCAGCCTGAAGGACCTGGACGGCAAGGTGAGTGGCGATGACCGGCGGGCACTGGAGCAACTGATCGCCGATGTGCGCCGCACCGCTCAGGGCGAGGACGTGACCGCGATTCGGGACGCGATGCAGCGCCTGGAGCAGGCCGCTGGGCGCATGTCGCAGGCCGCGAACGATCAGGCCGGCGGCGGCAACGGCAGCGGTTCCTATACCGAGCGTGAGCCAGGTTCTGAAGACGTGGTCGAAGGCGAGTACCGGCAGGTTTGATGACCGAGCGAATGAGGTAGAGTGACGGCTGGCGACTGCGGAGATCTTCCGTGCGGAGGTCTTCCGTGCGGACCTATTCCGTGCGGAACTTTTCCGCAGCGCCAGTCGTTTTGCATTTTCATGTCGGCCAATTGTCGGCCGCGTAACAGGGTCAACCGTGGCTGGTTTGTTATAATCTGAGCGTGAAGTGAGTCGCATAGGAGGAAGAAGATGTACTTTGATCCGATGTACCTGGTTTTTATGGCGCCAGCGCTCTTGCTGGCATTCTACGCCCAAATGAAGGTGCGCAGTGCATACGGCACCTACACCAAAACGGCCAACTCGCGAGGGCTGACCGGACTGGATGCGGCGCGCGTGATCCTGGGTCCTGAGGGGCTCGGACATGTGCAGATCGAGGGCACGCGTGGTGAGTTGACCGACCATTACGATCCCCGTTCCAAGAAGCTGGCGTTGTCCGCGGGCGTGGCCCAGCAGCCAAGCGTGGCCGCGCTGGCGATCGTCGCACACGAAATTGGCCATGCGCTGCAGGACCATCAAGGCTATGCGCCGCTCAAGTTGCGCGGGGCCATCGTGCCTGCGGTGACGGTCAGCTCATGGGTCGCGCCGCTGCTGTTCTTCGCCGGCTTGCTGCTTGGACTGACCGAGCTTGCGTGGGTGGGCGTCATTCTATTCGGTGCGAGTGTTTTGTTTGCTCTGGTTACGCTGCCCGTCGAGTTTGACGCCAGCCGCCGGGCGCTGCGCCTTCTGCAGAGCTACAACCTGGCCGATGGGCGTGAGCTGCAAGGTGCGAAAACAGTGCTGGATGCGGCTGCCCTCACGTACGTAGCAGCGCTTGCGCAGACTTTGATGACGCTGCTATACTACGTTTCCATCTTGGGCCGCCGCCGCGAGTGAGACGGAGGGCCTTCAGGAGGCTGTGATGAGGCGTTCCCGAACTCTGGCTTTTGTTGTCGCGCTGATCGCACTGAGTCTTGCCTTGACGGGCTGCGGCCTGGTCACGACTTCGGTCCAGTTGCTGTCTGAAACCGATGCTACTCCCACGCGGGTTGTCCGTCCGACCCGGCTGCCGCTGGCTACGCCCCTGCCGCGTGAGCAGGCAGAGAATCCGGCTGCGCAAGCCCCCTCTCAACTGGTGGTGCCTGCGCCGGTCCAGCAGGAGGCGCCTGCTCCGGTCACGATCGACATTGCGCCCGGCTCTGATGCTGAGACCGAGATCTACACAGCCGTATATCGTAAGGTCAGCCCCTCGGTCGTTCGTATCGATAATCTCACGAGTGTAGCACGAAATCTGCGTTCGGATCAGACGCTACCGGTGAGCCAGGGTTCCGGGTGGATCTGGGATAACAACGGCCACATTGTGACAAACCATCATGTGGTTGATGGTGCGGATGCGCTTTCGGTGACCTTCGCGGACGGCGTGGAGATGCCGGCCGAGTTGATCGGTTCGGACCCTGACAGCGACCTGGCCGTGATCCGAATCGATTCTTCGCTCGTGCAGGTTCTCCCAGTCGAACGCGGCCGGTTGGATGAAATTGCAGTAGGGCAGCGTGCGATCGCCATCGGCAATCCTTTTGGTTATGACAACAGCATGACTACGGGCATCGTCAGTGCACTGGGTCGCAGCATCGAGTCGCAGACGGGCTACAGTATTCCGCTCGCCATTCAAACCGATGCAGCGATCAATCCGGGCAATTCGGGCGGCCCACTGCTCAACGAACGCGGCCAGGTCATCGGCGTCAACTTCCTCATCCGCTCCGCGGTGGCAAGCAGTTCCGGGGTTGGTTTTGCCATTCCGATCAACATCGTGGAGCGCGTGGTTCCGTCCCTGATCGAGACCGGCAGCTATCAGCATGCGTGGCTCGGCGTCAGCGGGCGCACGTACAGCCCGGCCTGGGCCGATGCACTGGATTTCCCGGAGGAAGCGCGTGGTGCATACATCATGAGCGTTCGGCAGGATGGCCCGGCGGGCCGTGCCGGCCTGCGCGGCGCTACTCGCAACACGAATGTTCCTTTGGCCGGGGATGCGAGCGGTATCCTCTATCTGCAGCAGGGCGGCGACCTGATCGTCGGCATCGACGGCCAGGTGGTCACCACGTTTGACGACATTTTGATCTACCTGGAGAGTTACAAGTCACCTGGTGACAGGGTGGAACTGCGCATTTTGCGAGCCGGTCAGGGCGAGCGGACTTTGAGCGTCACGCTCGGCAACCGTCCTCCTGCAGCTCCTTGAAGTTCGATGCTGCGATGAACCGCCACCGGGTTTCAGGCCCGCCGGTTTCGCAGCAGCACTCGTAAGGGTGGGCGAAGTCGTGAGGTAACCCCGCTTTAGCGCTGTGTTTACGGGCCGCTTGGCGAGAAGTCTGCCAGGCGGCCCTGTTTGGAAGATGCACCGATGTATAGACGAACCGTTGGCTTCTTGTCTGCTGTCCTGGCAGTGCTGCTCCTTGCTGGTTGCAGCGCGCTGCCGGGACTCCTTGAGCAGGCTCAGGCAGCCCCGACTCAGGCGCCGCCGACACCACAGATTGTTGTGGTCGTGGCTACGCCCACCCCCATGTCCTTACCACCGATCTCCGAGGCAGTCGTTGGCGCCAGCAGTGAGGAGGCCCGGCGCATCGCCATCTACGAGCAGGTGGCGCCCGCGGTCGTGAACATCACGACCCAGATCTTGCGCACCGACTTCTTCTGGGGCGCCATGCCGGAAGAGGGCAGCGGCTCGGGCTTTCTGTGGGATACTGCGGGGCATGTGGTCACCAACTACCATGTCATCGAGGACGCCGAGGAGATTTCGGTCAGTTTCGGAGATGACGTAAACATGACTGCAGTTGTGGCCGGC
>CAYLZG010000019.1:13294-42097 GCA_964387985.1 uncultured Anaerolineales bacterium
CATCCCGGAGGGCGTGCAGCCGGTCGCGGTGGGCGTTTCGAGCGGCCTTAAGGTCGGCCAATCGGCTATCGCAATCGGCAACCCCTTCGGCCAGTTCGAGCGCACGATGACCGAGGGCATCATCAGCGCTCTGAACCGGACCATCGAAACGGAAAGCACGGTCCTGCGCGGTGTGATCCAGACGGACGCGGCGATCAACCGCGGCAACTCGGGCGGCCCTCTTCTCGACTCGGGCGGGCGACTGATCGGCGTCAACTCGGCGATTTATTCGCCGACCGGAACCTCTGCAGGCGTCGGGCTGGCCATTCCCGTCGACAAGGTCAGCCGCGTCGTGCCGGCCCTGATCGAAAACGGCCGCTACCCACATCCGTGGCTCGGCGTGGAAGGATTGGGCTACGAGATTTCCCCTGCACTGGCACGCGCACTGCGTCTGCCGGTGGAGCAGGGACTGTTGATCGCCCGTATTTACCGCGACAGCCCGGCGGACAAGGCCGGCGTGCGCAGCGCACAGCAAGAGGCCATCCTGGGCAACCGCCGCTACCTGGTCGGCGGGGATGTTGTGACCGCGATCGATGGGCAGCCGCTGGCGACCTGGGAACAGTTGAATGCCTACCTGGATGAGGCTTCTGCGGTCGGCCAGACGGTGACGCTCGATATCCTGCGGGACGGTGAGGCGCTGCAGTTGCAGGCAACGCTCGAGGATACGCCCGAGTCGCTGCAGCAGTAGGTAGTCGTCGGGGCGAAGCATTGTGCACAATGAGCGCCGCAGCCGCGCGGTTCCGTTCGGGCACGCGCGCAGGTTAACCGGCCAATCCCCTGGGAATGCTTCGCCCACGCGTGCGGTGCAGGCGAGAGGGCGAGGGTGGCGCACCGGGGTTCGCCGTAACACCAGGGTGCTCGGGACGGTGTTTCTCGCGCCGGCGCCACCCTAGCCCCTACGACCGGCATTTCGCGGTGCGCCGGTGCCACCCTCGCCCCCACACCCATCATTTCGCGACCAGCCAGACGAACTGGTAGGGCGCGAGGAGCAACTCGTCCTTCAGTTCTATGTCGTCGCCGGTGACCAGGTCCCGGAACGTGTAGCTCAGGCCGCTTGCGCGGACGACGTTGGCGGCCACGCGCTGCTCGTGTTCGCTGAAGTTGCACAGGACGAGCACGCGATCCTCGCCACCCTGGCGCACGTACGCAAAGGTGTGGCCGTTGCCGGGATCCACTACCTGCATGTTGCCCCCGGCAAACGCAGCATTGGCCTTGCGCACCTCGATCAGGCGATGCAGCCGCCCATAGATCCTGCCTGGGATGCTTCCGGAATCGCGGCGTTGGTCGACCCGCGACCAATCGGTGAAGGGACGGTGCACCCAGCGGCTGTCCGCGGCCTTGGCCGGATCGCTGCGGTAGGAATAATCGTTCAGCGTGCCCACCTCATCGCCCAGGTAGATGAGAGGAATCCCGCCGATGGAGAGGATGACGCTGTGGATGAGCAAGACGCGCCGGACGGCCAGCTCGATCTCTCCGTTATCCTGCCCGCGCAGTGCCTTCTCCAGCCCCGCCAGAGATGCACATGTGCCCGAGATGCGTGCATCGCCCGTGCGCGGATTTTCCATGAAGGGCAGGCCGCGGCTGAAGCTGGCCGGGAAGCGGCCAGTGTAGAAGCTGTTAAGGAACCGCCGGTGGTCGTAGCCGTTGATGCCCAGGCGGTTGGCCGCGGTATCGTCGAACGTCCACCCGATGTCGTCATGCACGCGCACGTAGTTGACCCACGCGCAGCCCGGCGCGATGCGAAATCGCTCGGACATGGAGTGCTGGAGCAGCCTCACTTCGCGGGTGGCCAGCGATTCCCAGAGGAGCGCCATCAACAAGGGGTTGTATGAAAGCTGGCATTCCTGCGGCGAAATGTAGCGCGCCACCTCATCCGGGTGGACGATGGCTTCCGATTTGAAGAGAAGTGCGGGAGCTGCGATGCGTGCCAGTGCGTTGTACGCCTGGATGATCATGTGTGCTTCGGGCAGGTTCTCGCAGTTCGTGCCCATTCGCTTCCAGATGAAGGCAACCGCATCCAGCCGCAGCACCTCCACGCCAGCATTGGCCAGCGAGAGCATCTCTTCCAGCATGGCGCGAAAAACGGCGGGGTTGCCATAGTTCAGGTCCCACTGGAAGCTGTAGAAAGTCGTCCACACCCACTTCCCCATGTCGGGGCGATAGGTAAAGCTGCCCGGCCGTGCTTCCGGGAAGATCTCGCGGAGGGTGCGCTCGTACGCATCAGGCGTCGTGCGGTCGGGGAAGATGAAGTAGAAGTCCGCGTATTCTTCGTCGCCCGCCTGCGCTCGCCGCGCCCACGCGTGCTCGTCCGACGTGTGGTTGAACACGAAGTCGACGGTCAGGCTGATGCCCTCCCGTCGCAGCTCGCCTGCCAGATCCGACAGCTCGGCCATCGTTCCCAGCTTCGGGTCCACCTCGCGATAGGAACTGACCGCATAGCCGCCGTCGTTTTCGCCCTCGGGGGCCTTGAAAAGGGGCATCAGGTGCAGATAGGTGAGCCCCAGCTCCTTGAGGTAAGGGAGCTTCTTGCGGAGCCCGGCCAGGCTCCCCGCAAACAGGTCGACATAACATACGGCACCCAGCATTTGCTGCGACTGGAACCACGTCGTATCTGACTCGCGCGCTGCGTCCAGCACCTTCAGATCGGCCGGTCGGGCCAGGTACAGCCGCGCGGCGGTCTCCAGGATCTGTTCGAGGTGATAGAAGAAATCATACCGGCTGCCATACAGGTGGTGGAGCAAGGCGAAGAGGTGCTCGAAATTGCCGCGCAGCCGCGCCTCGAAGAGCTGCCACTCTGCCGCGGGAACGCCGGCGAACCTTGCTTCCAGTCGCGGCAAGATACGGCGCAGAGTCAGCTCAGCCTGCTGGCGCAGCCATTGTGGAGATAAGGTGCCATCCATGGACGCGCTCCTTCAGGTGAAATGCAAAGGGTGAGCCGGATCAGCTCACCCTTTTGTGTCGATGACGGTTCAGGGCTTAGCCCTTGACCGAGCCGGCCATCATGCCGCGCACGAAGAAGCGCTGCAGGCTGAAGAAGACGACCAGCGGCAGCAGCATGGAGACGAAGGCGCCTGCGGTGAGCAGGTGCCAGTCGTTGCCGCGTGAGCCGACCATTTCCGCGATGCGCATGGTGAGGACCTGCACATCCGGTTTGGCGCCGATGAAGATCAACGCCACCAGGTAGTCGTTCCAGGTCCAGAGGAACTGGAAGATGGCGAAGGAGGCCAGCGCGGGAACCGAGAGCGGCAGGATCAGCTTCTGGAAGATGGTGAAGTGCGATGCGCCGTCGATGAATGCAGACTCAAGGATGTCCTTGGGCAGAGTGCTGATGTAGTTGTAGAGCAAGTAGGTGGCCAGCGGCAGACCAAAGCCCGCGTGAGCCAGCCAGATGCCCAGGAAGGTGCCGTTCAGGTCCACCTTGACGTAGTCCCTCAGGATGGGCACCAGAGCGATCTGCAGCGGCACTGCCAGCAGTGCCACAACCATGATGAAGAGCGGCTTGCGGCCGGGGAACTTCATCCAGGCAAAGCCGTACGCGGCGAAAGCGGCGATCAGGATGGGGATCACAACTGCCGGCACGGTCACGGTGATGCTGTTGAGGAACGCGCCGGTGAAGTTGTCGCCCTGCTCCGTCACAACACTGCCATCCGGCTGCCGGATTTCGAAGGTCTTGCCTGCCAACACCTGGCCGTAGTTTTCCAACGTGAAGTCAGTGTTGGTCGTCCACTTCTGCTCCTGCACCTGGATCTTGCCCAGGCGCTTGTTCCCGATCCACACCAATCGGGTGTCACCATCGGCTGAGGTCAGGCCCTCCCGGAACTGTTCGAAGGTTCCTTCGACCCCGCTAATGTTCATCACGCCGTCGCGGTCGAGGCCGTCCGGGACAGCGAACTCTTCGGTCTGTACCCATTCCCGGTGTGGAAAAATCGTCCACCAGCCGGAGGACTGGATGTCAGCCCGGGTGCGGAAGGAAGACACCAACAAGCCGATGGTCGGGATGGTCCAGATTAGCACCAGCAGGAACAGGGCGCCGTTCACCACGAGATCTTGCGTTAGCTTGGCGCGCTTTGCGCTTTGGGGCTTGGCTGCCATCAGAACACCTCCCGCTGGCTGAATTGGCGCAGGTTATAGATCATCACCGGGACGACTGCAATCAACAACACGATGGCGATGGCCGCGCCGTAGCCGGAATTCTGCGCGTTGAAGCTCTGGCGATAGAACTCCGTGGCGATCACCTGCGTGCTGAACTGCCCGCCGGTCATGACCATGACCACATCGAAGATCTTCAGGGTGAAGATCACGATGGTCGTCGTCACCGCGATGATCGTGCCCATGATGTAGGGGATCATGATCTTAAAGAAGACCTGCATCTCGGTCGCGCCGTCGACGCGTGCGGCTTCCTGGATCTCAGCAGGGATGCCTTTGATGGCTGCGGAGAAGAGCACCATGGCATAGCCCGTCTGGAGCCAGATCACAATCACGATCAGGAACAGGTTGTTCCAGGGCTGGATGTTCGCGGCTGCAGTCCAGGCTGTCGCTTTGCCGCCCAGCCCGGTCACGATCGCATTCAGCAAGCCGACGTTCGGATTCACGTCGTAGATCATGTTCCAGATCACGCCCGCACCGACCATCGAGATGGCCATAGGCAGGAAGATCATGGATTTGGCGAATGTCTCGAAGCGGCTGCGGTCGGCCAGAGTGGCGATGACCAGGCCCAGCACGACGCAGAACGTGACGCCGATGATAATCCACATCAGGTTGTTGCGGAAGGCCGTGAACATGTCACGGTTCGTGAATACTGCGATGTAGTTCTTCAGGCCGACGAATGCCTGGCCGTTGCGGTCCAGCAAGCTGAGCCAGAAGGTGCGCACCGTGGGCAGCGCCAGGTACCAGATCAGGATGGCGATAGCTGGGCCGACAAAGACGTACGGTTGGATGAGCGCACGCCACCGGTCACCTAAGCGCTCCACGAGCCAGTTAGCCACAAAATACAGGAGCGCCACGCCGCCAACTCCCCATACGATGGCGACCACGGCGATGACGCCTTTGGGTGCATCTGAGTCTCGCAGAAAACGGAAGCCGGCGTAGAGCACCAGGAAGGTGATAATGGGGACGAAGAGCGAAACCGCGATTCGGACTAGCCAGGCGCCGAACTGCTCCACGGGACTTTTCGGTCTTACCTCTTCAGTCATCGCTTGCATCAGTTGGTCCTCCTCATCAGACAGACCTGGCAGGTCCTAGGACCTGCCAGGTCTGAGCCAGATCAATTACTTCGGCCAGGAGTCGTCGATCGCCTTGAGGACGGTATCGAGGTCCTTAGCGCCGGAGAAGTAGTCGGTGAAGCCCTTCCAGAAGGAGCCGGAGCCGACTTCGCCGGGCATCAGGTCGGAGGCGTCGAAGCGAACGGAAGTTGCTTCCTTGACGACCTCAGCGATCTTGCGCTCGACGGGATCGCCGTACCAGTCCAGCTGGGAGTCGTTGTGCGGTGAGAGCGCGCCCGCGGCTGCGAGCCAGCCCTTGACGCCTTCGCCGGTGGAGAAGAACTGCATGACGGCGCGCACTTCAGGCCGGTCGCTGAACATGGCCATGATGTCGCCGGCGACCAGGTAGGGTTTGCCGTACTGGGCATCGACGGGCGGCAGGTAGAAGAAGTCGTAATCGACGCCGGCGACGGAACCCTGCGGGAAGAAGGAGGTGATGAAGTTGCCCTGCTTGTGGAGCCAGCACTTGGGCGGATCCTCAAACATGGGGGCCGGTGAATCGCCGAAGAAGGTGGTCACGATGGCGTCCTTGCCGCCATAGACGTACTTGTCGTTGTTCCAGATCTCGGCGAAGGTTTCGATGGCCTTCTTGACCTCAGGCGAGGAGAAGGGCAGCTCGCCCTTGACCCACTTGTCGTAGTTTTCGAGGGAGGTGGTGCGGAGCATCAACTCCTCGGTCCAGTCGGTGGCCGGCCAGCCGGTGGCGGTGCCGGATTCGATACCGACGCACCAGGGGGTGTCGCCGTCGGCTGCGATTTGCTCGGTGAGGGCCAGCAGCTCATCCCAGGTTTCGGGGACTTCGTAGCCAGCTGCATCCCAGGCTTTCTTGGGATACCAGACCTGGGACTTGCCGTTGAAGCGCTGCCAGACGCCGTACATGTCGGCGTTGCCATCGGGGCCGGTGTAGGTGGCCATGTCGAGCCAGGACTGGAGGTAGTTTTCCTTGAGCCAGTCGGGGTTGATGGCCTTGCTGACCGGGATGGCCTTGCCCTGCCTGACGAAGGTGCCGAGCAGGCCGGGCTGCGGGAAGTCGGCGATGTCGGGCAGGTCGCCGGCCTGGAGGCGCACGGTGATCGAGGTTTCGAATTCCTTGGAGCCTTCATACTGGATATCGATACCGGTGGCGTCCTCGAAGGCCTTCATCGAGTTGTTGAACTTGACCGCGTCCTCGTCGGTGAACGGGCCGTTCATGGTGACCTTGGTGCCCTTGTACTTGCCGGCGTAGGCGTCGGCCAGTTCGGTCAGGCCCTTGCTGCGCGCGCCCTCTTCGCTTGCGCCCGCGGACGCACCTGCAGCCGGGGCTGCCGGCTCCGCCGGTGCGGCAGGCGCCGGTGCTTCGGTGGCAGCGGGAGCTGCCGGGGCGGCTGGCGCTTCTGTTGGCGCCGCGGCCGGGGCCGGCGCGGCCGTCGGGGCAGGTGTGGCCTTGCTGCCGCACCCCGTCAGGACCAGCGCCACGATCATGATGATAGTCAGGATACTCCAACGCTTCATGTTCTTCTCCTTCTTGAGATAACCATTTGCTCCATATGCATGCAAACTGTCAGATGCAATCCGGACTTGCTTGTACTTGGTTTTGCAGGATCGATAGATGCCTCCTTTCATTCTCAGGGAGGTCTCAGGCGGTCTCCCGCTGGACCAGGCTGAGAGGCAGCCAGACTTCCTGGGCCGCCCGCGAGGGTTCGGCCAGGCGTGATAACAGCAGATCGACCGCCACCCGGCCGGACTCCTCGAGGTGTTGGCGGATGGTGGTCAGACCGATGTAACCCGCTACATCGATATCATCGAAGCCGACGACGGCCAGGTCCGCAGGCACGCGCAGGCCGCGTTCGCGCGCGGCCTTGAGTACGCCCATGGCCTGGGTGTCGCTTGCGGCAAAGATGGCTGTGGGCGGTGAGGGCAGATGGAGCAACGTATGCGCAGACAGCTGCGCCTCTTCCAGGCCGTGAGGCGCGCAGGCGACGTATTCAGAGGGAAGCTCTACGCCAGATTCCGCCAGCGCCTGGCGGTAGCCTGCGAGGCGCAGATCGCTGTTGCGCATAGCGTAGTCCGGTACGTCCGAATCTCCGACAAAGGCACAGCGCCGGTGGCCGGCGCCGATCAGATGCTGCGCGGCCATCGCACCGCCGCCGGCATCGTCGATGCGCACGCTGCTGAAGGGTGGTCGTGAGTACTCGATGAGGACGGTGGGCAGGTCATGCGTGACCAGGCGATAGGCGGCCTCGTCGTCGAACGGCAGGGCCATGATGATCAATGCATCGACGCGGCGCGTGACGGGCAGGCTGGCGAGCAGGCCAGCCCGGCGGGAAGATGAATCGACGTTGTAGATCGCGAGATCGTAAGACGAATCGCTCAAGGCGTTGGCAACGCCTCTGAACCGGGCAACGAACGATGGAAAGGTGAAAAACGGCGCCAGGACTCCGATGCGGCCCTGGCTCTTGCGGGCCCGCGCGGTGGCTTCTGCCTTGGGCACAAAGCCGAGCTCGTCGATGGCGCGGTGGACGCGGGTGCGCGTGCTCTCGTTGACGCGCTCGGGGGTGTTGAGCACGCGAGAGACGGTGGCGATGCTTACGCCGGCCTTTCTGGCCACTTCATACACTGTCGCCTGTGACATGTAGCTCCAGTTCCTAAGGGCGGGCGCCACGGAAAACAACTTCCATGAAAGCACTTACATAGGTAGAAGTTATAGCATGCTTTGAGGGGGTTGTCAAAGTTTGTCCATGTACGGAGATTTTGGTGCAGGATACTATCCCCAGGTGTGCCGGGCACCTTTCGGGCGTTTCAGTTTCCGTTCTGCGTGTCGTTGAGGCGGGCGCGGCGTGGGGCCAGATCTTCCTCTTCTTCAAGGGGCGGCAAATCGCGGACAGGGATGCCCGAGTCGGACCCCGGTGTGCGCGGGCCGACGCGCGTGAACTCGACCGCCACGCCGAGCGAAGTGGCCAGGCGGGCCGCCACGGCTTCCAATTGCTCTACCTGGTCGGCGTAATCCGCCAGGCGCACGCCGTCATTGGAAGCCGTGAGGATGACTGTATCGTTGATGAGCAGCCGGGTCTCTTCACGACCATCAGCCGTACGCGCGGTGCGAACAAGCTTAACTGCGGGCTTGGAACCGGCGTCGCCGCCCGTACGACTAAACACGCGCACCAGCACCGCCACCAGCAGCGTGGCGATGAGTACGAGCGCCAGTAATTCGATGAGAGCCACGGTGAGCCTCCACCCAGGACGGGATCCGGCTCAAGTATACACCCGGTCAGGCTCCGGTCAGAAATGGCCGTTCTCCGGCTTCGCAGATGTCCTTGATGACATCGCGGCCCGAACCGGCAGCAAGCTCGATGTTGCCGCCCGGCTCGACCCATTGGCCGATCATGTAGAAGTTGTCCAGGCCCGGAAGCGTCCTCTTCATCCCCTGGCCCATGAGCATGCTCATCTTGCGGGTGGTCATGGCCCAGCCCGCGAATGCACCGCGCCAGTTCCCCGTGTAGCGGACATAGGTCATGGGCGTGGCTACGTCGATCACCTCGACCTGTTCAGCAAGGCCAGGGTAGCGCGCATCCAGGCTCTCAATCACCGCCTTCGCAGCTGCGTCCTTGGCCGCCCGGTACCGGGCCGGATCGTCGTACAATGCCTTCCAGTAGTCGTAATCGGCCTCGCACCACACGCTGAGTACAGACTTGCCAGCGGGCGCCATCGAGGAATCGAAACTGTAATGCTTCACCATCAAACGGTCGTGAACCAGGTTGCCCAGAAGGACCGGCGCACGGAGCGGAAAGCTGACAAACGGCGGCTCGGCCGAGAAATCGCGTGCCACGCCGAGCGCAACCTGCAACAGTGAGCTCGTCGGAGGCAGGGTCGTGTAGTAGTCGCGCGTCTTGTCGTCGACATACCGCCCGTCGAGCAGATCGAAAAGCGTGGTCCGGCCATCGCATGCCGAAATTACCAGGTCACCGCGATGCTCGGAGCCGTCTTCCGTACGGACGCCGACCGCGCGATCATCCTCTACGAGGATGCGCTCGATGCGCGACTCGTAGTGGATCTGTCCCCCGAGCGCCTCATAGCGGCTGGCCAGCGCCTGGGCGAACGCCAGGGAGCCGCCCAATGGGTAGCCGGATTCGTGGTCGTGCATCCCCGCGAGCGAGGAGAGCAGCAGCATCATCGGGAAATCTGGCCGCGAGAACTGGAAGAACTGGGGCAATGCCTCGCGTAGCAGTGGATCCTTGAAACGCGCGGCGAATTCGGTGACCGTCACGCGCGCCCATTGCAGCGCAGGGAGGAGCACGGGCAGCATCGCTTTGCCCATCTCCAATAACTCCATAGAGTCGGCGGGAGTGATGTCGACGGGCAGGTTCATCTTGCGAAACGCATGCAGCGCACCGATGAAGTCCTCGATCGCATCTTCATCTCTGGAAGACAACTCCAGCATGTGCTGGTGCAGGCGATCGATGTCCGTGTACAGGATGAAGGTCCGCCCATCCGTTCCTTCGTAGCGAGAGAATTCCTCATAGAAGTGCATGGTCAGCCCGTCGAGCACGCCCAGCTCCTTCCAGAGTGCGCTGCCGGGGGTGTCCGGGTTCACGCTGGTCAATACGCGCACGCCGCCATCGAAGGTGTAGTGCCCGCGACGCCAGGACGTGCACAGGCCTCCGGGTAAGAAGTGCAATTCGAAGATCTCCGATTTGAAGCCATTCATTTGGGCGTAACAGCCGGCCGATAGTCCTGCGATGCCGGCGCCGATGATCAGGATGGATTCTGAGGACATGGCCAAACTCCTTGCACCCTCTACTACGTGCGGTTCGCCGTTAGGTCGCGCCGGCAACTTCTTCGCCTGATTTGACAGGCAAGTGTGCCTCTGTTACGATGGTTCGGTGAAAATTGAAAGTTCTTTTCAGTTTCTTCCTGCTTCCGGCGACCTGCCGGTCGAGGACCTGGTGCGTGTCCTGAGCGAGGCCGGACATTCGAACACCTGCGCCCGGCGTGCGGTGCTTCAGGCGCTCGTCAGCTCGGTCGAACCGGTGAGCCCTGCCGCCCTGTTGGCTGCAGCACGGGAGCATCACCCTGCGCTCGGCCTCGTCACCGTCTACCGGACGCTCGACATCCTGCAAAGGCTGGGCCTGGTGCGCAGGTTGCACACGTCTGAGGGGTGTCACAGCTATGCGCTGAGCACGGCAAGCCTGCAGGCAGCAGAACACGATGGCCACGCACACCATATCATTTGCCAGGATTGCCACCGTGCCGTGGAGTTTGCGGGCTGTGATATCGAGGCCATTGTCGCAACAGTGGAGGCCCAGACAGGGTTTGCAGTGCGCAGTCACTGGCTGGAGATGTTCGGGCTATGTCCCAGTTGTCAGGAGAAGCATTCGTGAAGTTCCACCGTTCGATCCCGGGCCTTGCCCTCGCCTTTGTCATCACCGTTTTCCTGGGCGCTTGCGCCCTGCCTGCATCCCAAACATCACCGCAGGGCGCCGCCCAGCCCAGGGTCCTCGCAGCAGAGACGTTCCTGGCTGACATCGCACAGAACGTGGCGGGAGACCGCCTGACCGTCGAAGTGTTGATCCCAAGGGGCGTCGATCCGCACAGCTTTGAGCCTACACCGGCAGACGTGCGCAAAGTGGCTGATGCCACCTTGTTGATCGTCAACGGCGCCGGGCTCGAGGCATTCCTCCAGCCCCTGCTGGAGAATGCAGGGGGCGCTCGCACGATCGTGGAGGCCGCTGCTGGGTTATCCCCACGCGAGGGACACACAGGAGAACACCCCGAAGGCGAAGCGGACCATGCGCATGAAGAGGGCGATCCGCACTTCTGGCTCGATCCGAATCACGTGATCAAATACGTGGAGAACATCCGTGATGGGTTGTCGACAGCAGATCCGGCCGGCAAGGATGCTTATGCCGCTAATGCCAGTGCGTATATTGCCAGGCTCAAGGAACTCGATGCCTGGATCAAGGAACAAGTGGCGGGGATCACTGAGGCGCGGCGCCTGCTGGTGACCAACCACGAGAGTTTTGGCTATTTCGCGGACCGTTACGGCTTCCGGGTGATCGGCGCAGTCATCCCGAGCGTCAGCACTGCCGCATCGCCATCGGCCCAGCAGTTGGCCCAGCTGGCAGACCAGATCAAGGCAACCGGTGCGCCGGCTGTCTTCCTGGAGCTCGGCGCCAACCCACAGATGGCCAAGCAAGTGGCTGCCGAGACGGGCATGCAGGTCGTCACGGGGTTGCTGACTCACTCGACAACCGCGGAAGATGGTGCTGCATCCGGTTACCTGGGCATGATGCGTTACAATGTGACCACTATCGTGGAAGCACTCAAGTAGGAGCAAGTATGACCCTGGCTGGCCTCCTGAGAAGACCGAGACCTCACCAGCACCAGGCGCCGGTGGTGGCGCTGGAGCATGTGACCGTGCGCTACAACGGCGATGCGCCGGCCCTGGAAGATATATCCTTTTATGTCCAGCGCGGCGAACGCATTGCGGTGGTCGGACCCAATGGGGCGGGCAAGAGCACGCTGCTCAAACTGGTCGCAGGCATCCAGGCGCCGACCACCGGCAAGGCGGAGATCTATGGCTTCGGTGCGGGCGGCCATATCTGCATCGGATATGTGCCTCAACGTTCGCACGTCGACTGGAAATTCCCAGTCACGGTGTCCGACGTGGTGATGATGGGCCGCGTAGCCAAGATCGGCCTGTTGCGCCAGGCCGGCCGGGCGGATTGGGAACATGTTCGGACAAGTCTCGAACAGGTGGGCATGACGCCCTTCAGGAACCGGCAGATCGGAGAGCTGTCGGGAGGGCAGCAGCAGCGCGTCTTCATCGCACGCGCGTTGGCGCAGGAAGCGGAGCTGTTGCTCATGGACGAGCCGCTCACAGGGCTGGACATCCCCAGCCAGGAGGCCATCTTCGACATCCTGGACCTTCTCAAGGCTCGCGAGATGACCGTCCTGGTGTCAACGCATGACCTCCAGCTTGCCTCGGACAAGTTCGACCGGCTGATGCTTTTGAAACGCCGGCTCATAGGCTTTGGCCATCCCGCGGAGGTGCTGACGCCTGCGAACCTGCAGCGGGCGTATGGGACGCACCTGACAGTGCTGCCCGGGCCCGACGGTATGTTAGCGCTCAGCGATACCTGCTGCGAGGGTGACGATCATGGTTGAGTTTCTGCTTTCGCCCCTGCGATATGAATTCATGGTGCGCGGGCTGATTGCGGCCGTGACCGTCGGGGTCGTGTGCTCTGTGCTCGGCGCGTACGTCGTGCTGCGCGGCATGACCTTCTTTGGCGACGCGCTGGCGCACGCCATCCTGCCCGGTGTGGCCATTGCATACCTGTTGGGCGGTGCACAGGGTCCGCTGTTCTGGGGCGGGCTTGTGGCCGGCATCGGAACCGCCGTGGGCATCGGCGCGCTGAGCAAGACCGGCCAGGTGCGCGAGGACACCGCGATCGGCGTCATCTTTGCGGGCATGTTCGCCCTGGGCGTTGCTTTGATCTCGACTGTCCGGAACTTCAGCGTCGATCTGACGCACTTCATGTTCGGCAACGTGCTCGGTGTTTCGCGGGGAGACCTGGCCCTGACGGTCGGCTTTGGTGCACTGGTCCTGCTGTTGGTGGTGGCTTTCTACAAGGAGTTCCTGGTTATCTCCTTCGATCCCGTTCTCGCCGAGATCTTGCGCATCCCGCACCAGGCTTTCAGCTACCTGTTGTTGGTCATGCTGGCCGTGACTGTGGTGATCGCGCTCCAGACAGTGGGCGTCGGGCTGATGGTCGCGATGCTGGTCACACCCGCAGCGACCGCGTCCTTGTTGACGCGGCGCTTGCCCATCATGATGGCTGCTGCAGCCGTTATTGGCGGCGCTTCGGCCGTGATTGGGCTGTACCTGTCGTACTACGTCAGCATCGCCTCGGGCGCGGCAATCGTCCTGGTTTGCACCGGATTCTTCTTGCTGGCACTGGTGTTTGCGCCGGGACGCGGATTGCTCGCGCGCGGGTCAACGCGTTGATCCTTGCGGTTGGGTCGTTGCTTGCCTTTCTCATAGCATAGGCTATACTTGCCCGCAACAATCGCCATTCAAGTATGGAGGCACCATGACCTTCACTTCACTGGCTCCGGTCACGCAGGCCCTCCTGGCAACGTTGTTCACCTGGGGGCTGACCGCACTTGGAGCATCCGGCGTTTTTCTGACGCGGCAGGTGAGCAAGCGGCTCCTCGATGCCATGCTTGGCTTTGCTGCCGGCGTCATGATCGCAGCCAGCTTTTGGTCCCTGCTGGCGCCTGCGATCGAGCTGTCCGAAGAGATGGGACTGCCGGGGTGGCTGCCGGCCGCGATCGGCTTCCTGGCAGGTGGTCTTTTCCTGGCTGCGGTCGATCGCCTGCTGCCACACTTGCACCTCGGTGAGCCGATCGAGCACGCCGAGGGCCTCAAGACGACATGGAAGCGCAGCGTCTTGCTGGTAACGGCCATCACGTTGCACAACTTCCCCGAAGGATTGGCCGTG
Organism: uncultured Anaerolineales bacterium; assembly: GCA_964387985.1. GTDB lineage: Bacteria > Chloroflexota > Anaerolineae > CG2-30-64-16 > CG2-30-64-16 > JALOOB01. The sequence continues at coordinate 27,075 of CAYLZG010000019.1, forward strand.
GGCGTCGCATTCGGCGCGGTGGCGGCCGGGATGCCGGCTGCGACGCTGGCAGGCGCAATCGCACTGGCCATCGGCATCGGGCTTCAGAATTTCCCGGAGGGATTGGCAGTCTCGCTGCCCCTGCGACGCGAGGGCCTGTCGCGGCGCAAGAGCTTCCTGATGGGGCAGGCGTCCGGCATGGTCGAGCCGATTGCGGGCGTCCTGGGCGCAGGCGCGGTCCTGCTCATGCGGCCGCTGCTTCCGTATGCACTGGCCTTTGCCGCAGGCGCGATGATCTACGTGGTCGTCGAGGAGTTAATTCCCGAATCGCAGCAACATGACGACACGCACATGTCGACCTGGGGCGCCATGATCGGGTTCACGATCATGATGCTTCTGGATGTGGCCCTGGGCTAGCACGCCGCCGGATTCGCCTGCCGTTCGTTACAAACCACAGCCTTCGATCGTCGTCGGTCTGCACCCACACTGCAGGATGCTGCAGGCCGGCGACGCGGCCGGCGCGCCATTCTTCCACTTCCCCATCTGAAAAGAGCAGATCGACGCGTTCGCCCACCTGGTAGATCTCTACGAGCCGTTTCGCCATCAGCTCGTCTCCGTGTAGACCAGCGACAGGCAGGTGACGCCGCCGTCGGCCTTGGCAAACTCGCTGACCGGCACAGTCAGCACCCGTAAACCGTGGCAGGCCAACATGGCTGCCGTGCGCGGGTAGCCCTCCGGTGCGATCACGGTTTCGCCCAGCCCCAGGACATTGCACGCATACTCCTCGCCCGCGGGGACGACCAGGACCTGCATGCCTTCGAACTCCGGCTGGCCGGCGAACGCCTCGACGGCCAGCAGCGTGTTACGCCCCAGGTAGGTGACTCCGCTGAGCAGGTGGAGCAGCCCCTGGACCCGCATGGCCTCCACGGGCAGCGGGTGGAGGGCGGCGCGGAGTTGTTCGATGCCGGCCTGGTTAGTCCGGTCTGATTCGCCCACGTAGACGCGGTCGGACAGCACCAGTACGTCCCCGCCTTCCAGTGTGCCCGGCGCCTCGATATGGATCGTGGGGAAGTGCTGCCCAAGCAATGGCGCCACCAGCAGTTCTTCGCCTCTCCGGCTGATGGCGCCCGGCCGCGCGATGATGGCCTTGCCGTCGATGACCAGCGCCGGATCCTGCATGAAGCAACTGTCAGGATAACGCTCATCCGGAGGCAAGACCTCTACCCGGACGCCCGCCAGGCGCAGTGCATCGCAGTACAGCTCGTGCTGGTGTTGCGCCAGACACACATCGATGGCTGCACCGGTGCTGCTGATGGCGTCCGCGAAGCTGCGCCCCGGCGGCCTGACAAGGGCGTGGCGATTCATCTCAGCATCCGGCGGATGCTCAGCATCCGGCGGATGCTGGTCGCCACGGCCGCGGCCAGCTTTGGCAGCTCGCCCGCATCCAGGTGGATGCCATCGACCTTCGACGAAGCGACGTGCTGTCCGGCGTCCAAAAAGCCGCAGCGGAGCTCGCCCGCCACCTGTTTGAAGTACCGGGCCAGATCCTGCGACTTCTCGTCGGCCCCCGCAAAGGTATCGTCAAAGCGTGTGCCCGGAACGCAGGTGGGCGGCGGTGCAATCAGCAGCACCTGGGGTGCGCGGCCGTCCGGTCCGAATTTGCTGCCCTGGATCATTTCGACGAGCGTCTGTGCCGAGCAGGCAATATCCCAGGCGGAAAGACCAAACCGGTGCTTCAGATCGTTGGTGCCCAGCATCAGAGCCACCAGGTCGAGGGGGTGGTGAGACTCCAGGACAGGGATGAGCGTGCGCTTGCCGCTCTTGTACTTGCCCTTGACCGGATCGGACCAGACGGTGGTGCGTCCGTTCAGCCCCTCGGGGATGACCAGGTAATCGGGCCCAAGATCGCGCGCCAGCAGCGTCACCCAGCGCTGTTCGAGCGGGTAGCGTGCCTCCGTGATCGGATTGTAGCCCCACGTGTTCGAGTCACCGTAGCAGAGGATCGTCTTCATCGCGTCTCCTGTTCAGAGGAAAGATGCGCAGATTGTACATCAGGCAGCGGGGAAACGGAGATATGGGCGCAGTAGTCTTCGGATCCAGACGGCTTGCACTCCGTTGCGCGCGGTTTGACGGCGGGTCTCGTTCCGGTTACAATGGGCGAACAAATGAGCGATCTGCTTCCGGGCAAGGGGTTCCGATATGGCAAAGAGCAAGACGCGTTATGTCTGTTCCAACTGCGGCAGTGCGCAGCCGAAATGGATGGGCCGCTGCCCCGATTGCGGCGAGTGGAACACATTGGTGGAGACGATCGTGCAGGAGGCTGCCCCAGGGCGGCCGACGGCCACGGCTGTCGCAGGGGGAGGCGCGGGCCCACAACCGCTGCCAGACATCCCTGCTGACGGCTACGAGCGCATCCCTGTGCCCATCGGGGGGCTCAGCCGGGTGCTGGGCGGCGGCATCGTGCCGGGGTCGGTGGTGCTCATCAGTGGCGATCCGGGCATCGGAAAGAGCACGCTGCTGCTCCAGCTGTGTGATGCGCTGGCAGGGCCCGGTACCGGGGTCGCGGGAGAAGGTCCCGTGTTGTACGTCTCGGGCGAAGAGTCCGCGGCACAGATCAAGCTGCGCGCGGCGCGGCTGGGCATCCTCTCGCGCGACATCCATGTGCTGGCCGAAACACACCTGGAGACGATCTCCAACCATATCCAACAGCTTCAGCCGCGCATGGTCGTGGTCGACTCCGTGCAGAGCATCTACTCCGAGATGATTCAGTCGGGCGCGGGCAGCGTGACGCAGGTTCGCGACTGTTCCGCACATCTGCTGAGGCTGGCCAAGTCACAGACGTTTCCGCTCTTCCTGGTCGGCCACGTGACGAAGGAAGGCTCCATTGCCGGCCCGCGCGTGCTGGAGCACATGGTCGACACCGTGCTGTACCTGGAAGGCGAGCGCTTTCACTCCTTCCGCCTCCTGCGGTCGGTCAAGAACCGTTTCGGGTCGACCAATGAGGTCGGCGTGTTCGAGATGGCCGAAGCCGGGCTGGTAGAGGTCACCAATCCGTCCGAGGCTTTCCTGGCCGAGCGCATCCCCAACGCACCCGGCTCAGCCATTGCGGTCACGATGGAGGGCACGCGGCCGATCCTGGTCGAGGTTCAGGCGCTGTCGAGCGCGACGACCTTTGCCCAGCCGCGGCGCACGGCCAACGGCGTTGACTTCAACCGGCTGCTGCTGATCACCGCGGTGCTCACCCGGAGAGCGCGGGTGCGCCTGGGGGACCAGGACATCTTCGTCAATGTGGTGGGCGGGCTGCAGGTCGATGAACCAGCGGTGGACCTGGCGGTGGCCGTTGCAGTCGCCTCTTCGGCGCGCAATCGTCCGGTTTCGGCCGACCTCGCGCTGGTCGGCGAGGTCGGGCTGGGCGGCGAGCTGCGCAGGGTGGGGCAGCTGCCCCGGCGGCTCAACGAGGCGGCCAAGCTCGGGTTCACGCGCGTGCTGGTGCCTGCAACTGCCGCGCGTAAGCTCGAACACCCGCCCGCGGGGCTGCAGGTGCTCGGCGCGCGCACGCTGCGCGAGGCGCTAGAGATGGCCCTGGTGGGTGGGAACGCGGCGCGGGACGGTGCGGAGGAGGCAGCGCCCTGAGGCCTTCGCGGTTTCGGGACATCCGTCGTTTGGCGCAACCTCGAGGGTCTGCTGTTGTGCTGGAGCGAAGCCATGGTTGCAGCGCCTCCTGAAGTCGTGGTCACCGGCAACGTGGGCATCGACACCAACATCTATCTCTATGGCGACCATGTCGACTGGAGCGTCGAGGCCAACTTCACCCAGAACCTGGACTGCGTGGGACAGGCAGGCGGGTACGCGAGCCGCGGCTATGTGCGGCTGGGCCACCGGACGGCCTTCATCGGAACCGTTGGCGACGACTATCACGGCCATTTCATCCGGGAGGAGCTGGCCCGGGATGGCATCGACCTGGCAGGGCTGTTCACCGACCCCCAGGGCACCGCGCGCAGCGTCAACCTGATGTATCGCGATGGCCGGCGGAAGAACTTTTACGACGGCAAAGGCCACATGTCGCTCGAGCCGGACCTGGCGGTCTGCCGGGCGGTGCTGGCCGGCGCGCAGCTCGCCCACTTCAACATCCCCAACTGGGCTCGCAAGCTCCTGCCCCTGGCGCGGGAGCTGGGCGTCAAGATCGCGGTCGATCTGCAGGACGTCGTTTCGCCCGACGATCCCTATCGCCGGGACTTCATCGAGTATGCCGATGTCCTGTTCTTCTCCGCAGCCAACCACGCCCATCCATCGCCCCTGATCGAACACTTTCTCGGGAATGAGCCGGAGCGGGTCTTCGTCTGCGGCATGGGCGCGGCTGGCTGTGCGCTCGGCACGAGCGCGGGCATCCAGTTCTTCGATCCCGTGGCATGGCCCGAGCCGGTGATCGACACCAATGGCGCGGGCGATGCGCTGGCCACCGGCTTCCTCAGCAGCTATGTGCTTCGGGGGTATTCGCTCGAAGACGCTGTGCTGCGCGCGCAGATCGCCGCGCGCCACGCATGCTCACAGCGTGCGTCGTCTGCGACGCTGATCACCGCCGAATCGCTCGACCTGCATCACCGGGAATCGATGTGCCGGTGAAACGGGCGCGCGTGAGGAGCGAGTGGTGCTGCATTCACAGGACGATGGCGTCCGCATCCGCCAGCCGCTGCTGCACCAGCCGGCGCCGCGCCGCGCTCATTTCTTCCCAGCAGACCTCGCGCAGCTTCTCGTGTGCGAAGTCGTAGCTGTCTTCCGGCAGCTCGCGCAGGATCCGGCGGTGGCATAATTCATCCAGCGCCTGCACCAGGCTGGCCTCGGCGCCATCGTATGCGCGGATGAGTGTCGCATAACGGCAGGCGCTGCCGCAGGCTGCAGCCAGTTCTGCCAGCTCACGGGCAGGAGCTGAGAGTTGTGCCAGCCGCGCGCGAAGCACCTGCTGGATCTTGGGCGGTAGCGGCTGGCCGGCTTGCAGCGCCATTTCGCTGTGCCGGAGATCCCATGGCTCCTGGCGGTATCTCCCCGCGCGCATCATCTCCACCACGAAGAGCGGATTTCCTTCTGATCCCCTGTGCAGTGGCTCGGCAAGTGCCGGGTCCAGCGGTCGATCTGCGACCTGGTTCGCCAGCGCCAGGGTTTCGCTGCTCGTCAGTGGCCCCAATTCAATCTCTGCCAGCATATCGTGGCGGCGCAAGCTGCTCAGCAGAGGGAACAAGAACCGTTCCGCGTCCGCAACACCAAGTTGGGCTGTGCCAACGATCAACAACCGGCCGCGTGGATCGAAGCGCAGCAGGAAGTGCAGCCAATCCAGCGTGTCGTGGTCGCACCACTGCAGATCATCCAGCACCAGCAGAACCGGCAGCGGTTCGGCCTGAGGTGAGCTCGCCGGAGCCCTTGCAACAGGCCGGCTCCATGCGTACACGGCCTGCGCCAGGGCTTCGAAGAGGTGATGGCGCTCCCATGGCATGTCCGGATTGCATCGATCGCCGGGCGTTTCAGAAAGAAGCCAGGCGATTTCGCAGCGCCAGGGGCTGGCCAGAACCGGCAGAGGCCGGCTGCGGAGCCACGATATGATGGGGCCGAACGGCAGGTCTCCCTCAGCCGCATAGCAGGTGGCGCGGGCGGTTGGGAAACCCTGGCGCGCTGCCCAGATCAACAATTCTTCAGCCAGCCGCGTCTTGCCGATGCCCACATCTCCGGCGATCAGCGCGAGCTGCGGGCGCCCCCGGGAAGCGTCGCCCCAGATCCTGAGAAGCTCGGCCCACTCCTGGCGGCGGCCGATGAGGGGCAGCTCGGCCTCTACAATGTCCTTCAGTTGGCTGGAACCTGCGCCCCCATTCAACGCCTGGGCGTAGATATGCTGGGTGGCCGGAGCAGGTTCGATGCCAAGGTCGCGGCGCAAGGCCGTCGCGAAAGCGTGATAGGTGCGAAGCGCGGCCGAGCGGTCACCCGTGAGCATCTGCAGGCGGATCAGGCACCGGCAATGCTCCTCGCAAAGAGGATTCTTCTGAGCCAATCGTTGGGCAAACCCGAGCGCCGCATGATAGTCATGTTCATCCTCGCTGCGTTGCACCAACTGCTCGAGCGCCGAAACATAGAGCCAACGCAAGCGCTCGCGCTCGGGCTCAATCCAGTCCCCATAACACTCCGGAAGCAGGTCGCCGCGATACAACTCGATGGCGCTCTCAAGTTCGCCGGCTTTGATGGCAGCCTCAAATTCTGCGATATCCAAGGCGTAAGGTACGTGCGGCTGCCAGACCAGGACCTGGCCTTCGCTTCGCAGGCAGCAATCGCTGTGGGGCAGACTGTGGCGCAATAGATGCAGGAGATTACGCAGATTGGTGCGGGCCTGCTCTTCGGCCGAGTCCGGCCACAGGAGGAAGGCGAGATGCTGCCGCGGCTGCGGAGCGCTTCGATGGAGGATCAGATAGGCTAACAGGGTGCGCAGCCGCGGCGAGCTAATGGCGGTCACACGGACGCCGCCATAGGTCATATGGAATTCGCCCAACAACTGAATGCGTAGAATCGGAGTCACGCTGTGCTCCGGCCGGCGAAAAGCCCTTTCTGGGCCATAGTCAATCTTATGAGTTCGCGCTTTATTTGTATGCGACTAATGTCTCTTTCGTGCGATAGTTTTGGTCCTATCGCTTTTTCGATTCCGCGGGCACCTGACTCTCATCGGGTGAGATATGGGGGCCGCGGACCGGAGCAGTAGCATTTGGCGGTGATGCTATCCGGGCATATTCGCATCGCGCACATGAGAGTCTGGGAGCGCGCCGGCGAAATGCCCGCAGGAGCGGAGCTTGTTCCGGCAAGTGCGGCCGGGACGATCATGGTCGCCAGCAGTAAAGCGACGGTTAGAATCAGGATGAAGCGTTTCATGTTTTCTCTCCTTGTCGAAACAGAATGTCGATGCCGAGATTAGCACATCGGGCGTTTCAGGAACGTTTTATGGGGCCACAAAATACCCCGCCTATTCGAGCGAATTCACTTGATAAGAGCCTGCAGTTGTGCTTAATCGGAACGATTTTGAAACGCTTAAAGTTTTATATTTGTTCTGTAGTTGGGAAGGCTTCGGATGCGGCCTGGAAAGCCATACAAACGGGACATTCCATCCGGAGGGAAAGCAAACATGAATTACTACGAGTCTACGGAGGTCCGCAGAGAACAGGTGAAGGATTGGCTGCGCGAGGCCGAACACGACCGGCTGGTCCGGCAAGTTCTTAAGGCCCAGGCAACCGGCGCCAAGCGCGGCACCGGCACACTTGGCTGGAGTGGGATCTCATTCGTGGTGGCGGGCCTGCTCATCCTTATCGCTTCCTTCCTGCCCTCACGTACACCGGTGACAGCCGCGGCTCTCGCCAGCCGGGGTTGGGTTGTGGCTCATATCGTGTTAATGGCGGCTCTGCTGCTGTCCCTGTGGGGCCTGGTTGGATTGCACATCCACCACCGCGAGCAGGCAGGACGCGCAGTCCTTATCGGTTTTGCGCTTGCGCTGTGCGGTACGGTGCTGTTGGCTGGATCCATCTTTGCTGATGCCTTCTTTCTGCCTCTGATAGCGACGGGTGGCCCGGAGATGCCTGAGTCTGCAGGGCTACTGAGCGCCTCCATCTTCAGCCCTCCACTTCTCGCAGTTGCCACAGCATCTGGTTTCGGGTGGCTGCTGATTGCGCTGGCCGCGTTTCGCGCGGGCAGGCTGCCGCTGCATGCAGGGTTGATCCTGAGTGTTGGCGCGCAGGCGACCATTCTGCTGCGCTTGCTGGCGCCTGCCAGCGCCATCACCGGGATCGGTGTATCCGCGTTCGGCGTGGGATACCTGGCTTTGGGCTACGTCCTGCTCAAGCGATCGGGCCAGGCCTCTCTTCAGCCACAGTCTCAGGGGGGCTGAGGCACCTGGCGTGTGTCGAAAGGGCCACTACGAAACGCTTGTGAAACGCTCCATACCTTATATTTGTTCTGTGTTTGCACGATACAGCCGGCGCGGCCAAATGAGACAGCAATCCAGGAGGTCCAGGATGTCAGAGGAAGTGTGTAAGGTCTACATATTGCGGCGGTTCAGGGAAGCTGGCTATGCGTTGACGATGGAGGAACGCGCTGCTAAGTTGGCACAGGTGGCGGCCGCTCGCCAGGAATGCGGCGGCCGGCTCCTGCTCAGCGCCATTGCCCGCTGGTCAGGTTACGGCGTTTACGGGTTCGGCGCGGAGGTCTTCCCTGATGTCGCGTCGCTGCAAAAGCACACGGCAGCCCTTGAGGAACTCAATTGGTACCGCTTCGTCGAAAGCGAGAGCTTCATCGGCACGCCTCTGATCATTGACGATCCGGTCTATGAGAACCCCATCTATCAGCTCCAGCTCATCCGTGGCCCGAGAGAAGCCAGCTACGCGATGCCCAAAGAGCGGCTGGATGGCGAGTTCAAGCGAGTCTTCGCCTCGGTGGACGAACAAGGCATGAGGCGGGTCCTGCGCCTGGATTGCCGCTGGTCGCGTGAGGACTTGCGCCTGGTCCAACTGCACGAGTGGCCCAACCTGAAGGCGCAGATGAAGCACACCGCATTCGAGGAGCAACAGGAATGGCCGCGCCTGTTCAACCAGACGCACATTCTGGGGATCAAGGCCGCGTGATGGCGCCGGCCAGCGTTCCTTCTTAACAGATCGCATGTGGCGGACGGTCCGCTGGATCGAATGCACTCGTGATCGGGCACCTATGCTATACTGCGGGGCATCCGAACGCTCGAAAGGATGGCTCGCATGACCGTAACTGCCGTGGTGGGCGCACAATGGGGAGATGAAGGAAAGGGCCGCATCGTCGATTACCTGGCACAAGAGGCCAGGATGGTCATCCGATTCCAGGGCGGCGACAATGCGGGCCACACGGTGGTCAACGAGCACGGGACATTCCGCCTGCACCTCGTCCCTTCCGGCATCTTCAACCCCGCAACCGTCTGCATCATCGGCACGGGGACGGTCATCCACCCGCCCGCGCTCCTCGAAGAACTGGCCGAGCTGACAGCCGCCGGGATTTCGGTCGACAATCTCTGGATCTCGGACCGCAGCCACGTGGTCATGCCGTACCACCGAATGCTCGATGGTTTGGAGGAATCCGCGCGCGGGGGCAGCCAGATCGGCACGACCAAGCGCGGCATCGGCCCGGCCTATGCGGACAAGGCCGCGCGCAGCGGCATCCGCATGGGCGACCTGCTTCGCCCGTACTACCTGGCCGCGCGGCTCGCGCAGGCGCTCGCCAAGACCAATCGCACCCTCGCTCACTTCGGTGCTGAAGAGCTCGACGCAGAGCAGCTGCTCGGCCAGGCGACCGCCTGGGGCGAGCAGCTCGGTTCATGCATCGTTGACACCGTGCCCCTGGTCCAGGAAGCGATCCGTTCCGGAGCGGACATCCTGTTGGAGGGACAGCTTGGCGTCATGCGCGACCTGGATTGGGGCACCTATCCCTACGTGACCTCCTCCAACCCCATCGCGGGCGGCGGCTACGCCGGCGCGGGTCTGCCGCCGCGCTCGGTCGACCGCGTGGTGGGCGTGGTGAAAGCCTACTGCACCGCGGTGGGTGCGGGGCCGTTCCCCACGGAGCTTTTCGATGAGACCGGTGACAGGCTGCGGAACGTAGGCCAGGAATACGGCGCGACGACGGGCCGGCCCCGGCGCTGCGGTTGGCTCGACGGGGTGGCGCTGCCCTATGCCGCGTGGCTGAACGGCTTCACCGGACTCGCGATCACGAAGCTGGACGTGCTGGACGGGCTGCCGGAGCTCAAGATCTGCACCGGCTACCTGGTCGATGGGCAGGAGGTCAGGCGCGTGCCCGACACCGTCGATATGGGCCGTGCGGAGCCGGTCTACGAGGTGTGGCCGGGCTGGCAGGAACCGACGCGGGAGGCACGAAGCTGGAGCGAGCTCCCCCAGGCGGCGCGCGCTTACCTGGACCGCATCTCCGAGCTGGCTGCCACGCCGCTGCAGTATGTCTCCGTGGGACCGGGCCGCGACCAGTTGATCGTTCTTTAGCATGAGCGAGCCGATCTCCTATTCCCACGACACCTATCTGTCGCCCGATACCTGGCGCTACGGCTCCGCGGAGATGCGCCGCATGTGGAGCGAGCTGCACCGGCGGCGCCTGTGGCGCCGCGTATGGGTGGCGCTGGCCGAAGCCGAGCAGTCTGCCGGGCTGGTCACAGCGGCACAGGTGGCGGATCTCAAGGCGCACGCGGAGCAGATCGATCTGCCGCGCGCGCTGGCCATCGAGGCTGAGATCCATCACGACCTGATGGCCGAGGTGCGCACCTATGCGGAGCAGTGCTCTGTTGGCGGCGGGATCATCCACCTGGGCGCGACGTCGATGGACATCGAGGATAACGCCGAGGCGTTGCGGATGCGGGAAGCACTGGATCTCCTGCTCGGCAAGCTGAAAGCCCTCCTGCTTGCGTTCGCGGATCAGATCGAGCGGTGGGCCGGCGCGCCGGCCATGGCATTCACGCACCTGCAGCCCGCGGAGCCGACGACCGTGGGATATCGCCTGGCCCAATACGCCCAGGACCTGCTGCAAGATCATGAGGATCTGCTGCGGGTGCGGGAGGGGGTGCGCGGCAAGGGCCTGAAGGGCGCGGTCGGCACCTCCGCATCGTACGCCGAACTGCTATCCGGCACGAATGTAAGCCCGCAGGAACTGGAAGCGCGGGTGCTCCGCAGCCTTGGCCTCGAGGCCTTTCCCGTGGCCACGCAGATCTATCCCCGCAAGCAGGACTACGCGATCCTATCTGCGCTGGCCGGCCTGGGCCAATCGCTCTACAAGTTTGCGTTCGACCTGCGGTTTCTGCAGTCGCCCCCCATCGGAGAGTGGGCCGAGCCTTTCGGCAAGGCACAGGTGGGCTCCAGCGCGATGCCGTTCAAGCGCAACCCAATCCATGCTGAAAACGTAGATAGTCTCGCGCGGCTGCTGGCGGCCCTGCCGCGCGTCGCGTGGGACAATGCTGCCCACAGCCTGCTGGAGCGTACTCTCGATGATTCGGCTAACCGGCGAACCATTCTGCCGGAGGGATTCTTGATCGCTGACGAACTGGTCACCCGGGCCACGCGCCTGATCACCGGGCTGCGCGTCGATCGCGGCGCAGCCGAGCGGCTGCTGAGCACCTACGGTCCGTTTGCCGCGACCGAGCGGCTGCTGATGGCGCTGGCGCGGCGGGGCGCAGACCGGCAGGCGTTGCATGAGATCATCCGCGAGCACGCCATGGCTGCGTGGGCAGCCGTCCAGGCTGGCGGTGAAAACCCGCTGGCCGGGTCGCTGTGTGCGGATGCGCGCCTGGCGCAGTATGCCTCAGCCCGGGAAATCATGGGCTGGCTGGATGCATCCCCCTACGTGGGCGATGCGCCGGACCGGGCGCGCGCACTGGCCGCCATGCTGAGGCAAAGCGGGTGAAGCGAGTGCAGGAACCTTCCAATCCGGGGCGCGGCAAGCCGGCCGGAATGGCAGCCTTCACGATCGTTTGGCTCGGCCAGCTGATCTCGGTCCTGGCCACCAATATGACCGCCTTTGCCCAATCCATCTGGGTGTTCCAGGAGACGGGCAGCGCCATGGCGCTCGGATTGGTGCAGGTCTTCTTCATCGTCCCCTTCCTCATCCTTTCGCCCGTCGCCGGAGTAATGGTCGATCGCTACGACCGGAAGCTCATGATGATGGTGAGCGACCTGGTGGCGATCCTCCCCACCGTCGGGCTCCTGATCCTCTCCGCTGCAGGCCGGCTGGAGGTGTGGCATTTCTACGTGGCAGCCGCTTTCCAGGGCATCGGCAACACGTTCCAGTGGCCGGCCTATTCAGCGGCCATCTCGGTGATGGTGCCAAAAGAACAGCTTGGCCGGGTCAACGGCATGATGTCCCTCCTCGAGGCCGGGCCGGGCGTGTTGGCGCCCATCATGGCGGGCGCCATGCTGCCGCTGATCGGCCTGACCGGCATTCTGGGCATCGACGTGGCGACCTTCGTCCTGGCTATCCTGGCGCTGGCCGTTGTGTTGATCCCGCCGCCCGAGCGCACTGCAGCAGGGCATGAGGCGCAGGGTGGTTTCCTTAAGGAAGCGGCTTACGGCTTTCGCTATATCTTCGAACGGCCCAGCCTGCTCGGCCTGCAGCTGCTCTTCTTTGCGGGCAACCTCTTCTGGGGCATGGCGCTGACCCTGACCACGCCCATGATCCTGGCTCGAACGGACAACAACAGCCTCGCCCTGGCAAGCGTGCAATCTGCGGCCGCGATTGCCGCGGTTGCCGGCGGCATCATCATGAGCGCCTGGGGCGGCTTCAAGCGCCGCACCTACGGCGTCATCTTCGGTTGGCTGTTGAGCTCTCTGGGACTGATCCCCCTGGGGTTGGGCAGGATCGTACCGGTGTGGGTGGTCGCCAGCGCCTACGTCGCGCTCTGGGGACCGCTGATCAACGGATCCAACCAGGCCCTTTGGCAATCCAAGGTGGCCCCTGATGTCCAGGGGCGGGTCTTCTCCGCGCGGCGGCTGATTGCCTGGTTTGCCCAGCCCATCAGCCCGCTCATCGGCGGCGCAGCGGCCGACTATCTTCTCGAACCGGCGATGCGCTCCGGTGGGAGGTTGGCGCCGGTCTTTGGCGGGCTTTTCGGCACGGGGCCCGGCTCGGGCATGGGGCTGATGATTGCGCTGTGCGGCGTCCTGGCCGTCGCGGTGTCAGCAGGCGGGTACCTCGTGCCAGCCATCCGGGATGCGGAGGAACGGCTGCCCGATTACGACAGCCGGCCGGTCTCGGAAGCACCCTCCACCTGAAGATAGAGCCCGGGGTTTCAGGCCGATCTGCGGTCGACCTCGGCGCTCCCCTCAGGATGCCTGCCTCTAGTCTACCTGGTACGGCACGTCCACAACGATGACCCCTGGAATGAACAGGAGCGCCAGCCGCAAGAAAGTCGCTGTCTGTGTGTGCAGGAGGTTGTCGAACCAGTTATGCGGCACGAAACTGGGCACGACGACGGTGATGATCTCGTTGGGCTGCCGCGCTGCTGCCAGCTGGCGGATATATCGCAGCAGCGGCTCGTGCATGAGCCGATAGGGCGACTCCACCACAACCAGCCGGATCCCCTGACCCCATTTCTGCCAACGCTGCTCCACGCGCTCGGCCGAGGCCGGATCGGTGGAGATGTGCACCGCAGTCACATCCGGCGACAGGAGTCGCGCGTATTCCAGCGCGGCCAGGGACCCCTGGTGCACGCCGCTGATAGGAAGGATCACCTTGTGGCGTTGGGGAGGGGGCCCGGGGTTGTACTCCTCCAGGGTCAGCCGAGATGCAAGGTGGCGATAATGCCGGTGGATGCGGAAGAAAAACAAGACGAGCGCGGGCATCAAGAGCAGGGCGATCCAGGCGCCCTGGCTGAACTTGGTGACGGCAAAGATCATCATGACCACACCTGTGATGAACGCACCGAGGGCGTTGATCACCAGTTTGCTCTGCCATCCTGCATCATACTTGAGGACTGAACCGCGTTCTATGCGTGTTTCCTCCGGCTCCAGTTGTCCTGCCTTCCACCAACGCCGCGCCATGCCTGCTTGCGACAGGGTGAACGAGAGAAACACGCCGATCGCGTAGAGCGGAATCAGCGCGGTGACGCTGGCCTTGAAGATAATGATGAAAGCAGCGGCGAGCAGCGCCAGGACGACGATGCCGCGGGAGTAGACCAACCGGCTGCCCTGGAATGAGAGCTGGCGCGGCAGGAAGCCGTCCATTGCCAGCAGCGCCGCCAACCGTGGGAAGCCGTTGTAGGATGTGTTGGCAGCCATGATGAGGATGATCGTCGTGCCTGCGATGGTGAGCAGATAGAGCAGGTTGCGCCCGCCGCCCGCAGTGCGCGCGATCTGCGAGATCACGGTCTCTTCTTCCGATGGGATTGCACCGATCTGGACCGCGAGGAAGGTGATTGTGACCAGGAGCACCGCCAGGATGCCTGCCATCCAGATCAGCGTGATGCCGGCGTTGCGGCTGCGGGGCTCTTTGAAGGCTGGCACGCCGTTTGCGATCGCTTCGACGCCGGTCAGCGCGGTGGTGCCGGAGGAGAAAGCGCGCAGGACCAGGAAGAGCGTAAGCGCCTGGGGCCCTCCGAGCACTTCCATAGGAGGCGGGTCGGTGACCATGCCCAGCGAACCGGTAAGGTAGCGTAAGAGGCCGATGATCACGATGGTGAACATCATGATCACGAAGAAATAGGTCGGAATGGCGAAGATCGTGCCCGATTCGCGCACCCCTCGCAGGTTCACGAGCATAACGAGCAGTGCCAGCCCCACCGCCAGTTCCACCCGGTGCGTGAAGAGCACTGGAAATGCCGAAGTGATCTGTGCGACGCCCGATGAGATCGAGACCGCAACGGTCAGAATGTAATCGAAGAGGAGCGCTGCGCCGGCTACTGCAGCGGAGGTGTCGCCAAGGTTATCGCGAGCCACGGTGTAGGCGCCGCCACCCTCGGGGTACGCGTAGATCGTCTGCTCTTTGGATGCGACGACGATGGCGAGCAGCACGACGATGGCAAGCGACATCGGGACTGCCACCCCGAAGGCCATCGTGCCGACCGCCGCCAGCACCACGAGCATTTCCTGCGTGGCGTAGGCAGTCGACGAGAGCGCATCGGACGCGAACACCGCCAAACCGACGATCTTGCGAATCGCCTGGTGGGGTGCTTCTGCAGTGGCAAGCGGGTCACCGGTGAGGAATGTCAGCCACGAGCGCCGGGGCTTTTCACCAGCCAGCCGGTGGTGGATGCTGGGCAATTGGTCATCGTCAATATGGGATCGCATGGGACTCGTTCTGAATCAGATTTCTGGTTTCTTGCGGCTATGTTAGCACAGGCCGTCCGGGACGCAAGTGGTGGCACTGTCGACCTTGCGACCGCGCAGAGATCGCGCACTGCTTGACAGGAACTGTGTCTTCGGGCATAATCCGCCCATAACTGAATCGCCATTGGCGCAGCCACAAAGCGATGACGGAGGAAAGTAGGCGGGGGGATGACCCCAGAGAGGCCG
>CAYLZG010000020.1:0-1659 GCA_964387985.1 uncultured Anaerolineales bacterium
GGCGTCTACCCGCGCTACCTCGTCGTCAACGCGGACGAATCCGAGCCGGGCACCTTCAAGGACCGCCTGATCATGGAGTATGACCCCCACCAGTTGCTCGAGGGCATCCTCCTCACATGTTATGCCATCGAGGCCGAGCACGCGTTCATATATGTGCGCGGGGAATACTACTTCGCGGCGGAGCGGCTCAATGGCGCGATCGCGGAGGCCGAGGCCGCGGGCATCCTGGGCAACAATGTCCTGGGCACGGGCAAAAAACTTAAGGTCGTCGTCCATCGCGGCGCGGGCGCCTATGAGTGCGGCGAGGAAACCGCGCAGCTATCATCGCTCGAAGGATACCGGGGCCACCCGCGGCTCAAGCCGCCCTTCCCGGCCGTCTCCGGCCTTTACGGCAAGCCCACCATCGTCAACAACGTCGAGACGATCGCCAACGTCCCGCACGTGCTCAAGAACGGCGCAGACTGGTACCGGCAGTGGGGCACACCCAACAGCACCGGCTTCCGCATCTACGGCATCAGCGGCCAGGTCAACAAGCCCGGCCTCTACGAGCTGCCCCACGGCATCACCCTGCGCGAGCTGATCTACGACTGGGCCGGCGGCCTGACCGAAGACGCGGAGGGCCTCAAGGCGGTGATCCCCGGCGGCCTTTCCATGCAGCTCCTCGACGAGAGCCAGCTCGACGTCCCCATGGACTTCGACAGCATCGGCCAGGCCGGATCGAGCCTCGGCGCGGCCGCGGTCATCGTCATCGGCAAGAACCAGAGCATGGTCGAAATCGCGCGGCGCACGATCGCGTTCTACCGCGAGGAAAGCTGCGGCAAATGCACGCCCTGCCGCGAAGGCACCGGCTGGCTGGAACACATCCTCGAGCGCGTCGAGCGAGGCGAGGGCCGCACCGATGACATCGCGCTCATGCTCTACATCGCGGACATGATCGCGGGCAAGAGCTTCTGCCCCTTCTCGTATGCCGCGGTCTGGGGCCTGCAGAGCAACCTGGCCAAATTCCGTCCCGAATTCGAATCAGCGATCGCGGCCGCAGCTGCGCCGCCCGTCATCCCGATCCGCCCGATCTACCGGCCCGACGCGGGCGCGCCCTCCGGCGTGACCGAGCCGGCCCTGCCGCTCGAGGAGCAATACAACGTGCCGCCGGTGAAGCGGTGAGGCCGATCGATCATCGTATCTGCAAGTTAGAGGAAACCTATGCCTGATCCGGTCAATGTGACCATCGATGACATCAAAGTCCAGGTCCCTGCAGGAACCCTGGTGATCGACGCGGCCAAGGCAGCCGGCATCGACATTCCCATCTTCTGCTCACACCCCAAGCTGGACCCGCTGGGCGCGTGCCGCATGTGCCTGGTCGAATTTCCCAGCCCGCGCGGAAGCCGCCTTGACACAGCATGTACGGTCCGCGTGAGCGAAGGCATGACGGTGGTCACCAACAGCCAGGCAGTGCGGGAGGCGCGGGAGGCCGTCCTCGGCTTCATTCTCATCAACCACCCGCTCGACTGCCCGATCTGCGACAAAGGCGGCGAGTGCCCGCTGCAAGACAACACGATGGAGTATGGCCCGGGCGCGAGCAAATTCGTGGAGGCCAAGCGGCGCAAGCAAAAGCACTACCCTATCAGCGACCTGATCATGCTCGACCAGGAGCGCTGCATC
>CAYLZG010000020.1:1689-24728 GCA_964387985.1 uncultured Anaerolineales bacterium
AGGACAAGCCGCAGATCGGCCTGTTCGAGCGCGGGGGCGAGACGGTCATTGACGTCTTCCCCGGACAGCCGGTGGATGCGAAGACCTCGGGCAGCATCATCGACATTTGCCCGGTCGGCGCGTTGACCAACCGCGTCGCGCGCTTCAAATACCGGCCGTGGGAGCTTCGCAAGACGCCCAGCATCTGCACCCACTGCCCCGTCGGCTGCAACCTGCGCCTCGACGAGCGCGTGCACACCCTGCGCCGCATCGTCGCGCGCGAAAACATGGCCGTCAACGACGAGTGGATCTGCGACAAGGGCCGCTTCCTCCACCAGCACGTCGACCATCCCGACCGCCTGAAGACCCCCATGATCCGCGAGAACGGCGCTCTCCGCCCCGCGACATGGGACGAAGCCGTGGCTGCGATCGTCGACCGCCTGGAGGCCCTGGCCGAGGGTTCGGAGCATTCTTCGACTGCGTCCGCGCTGCGTGCGGCCTCCGCTCAGGATGCTCCGAACGCAGTCGAGTCGAAGGCCGCACACACCACCGGCGGTATCGCAGGCGGCCGCGTCTCCAACGAAACGGCCTACCTGTTTCAGAAGTTTTTCCGCGCGTTCACCGGCTCCAACAATGTCGACTTCTCCGAAGGCTCGGCCGTCCGCGCCCAGCCCGCCGGCCTCTCCGCGATCGCCAACATCGGGCGCAGCGATGTCATCGTCCTGGTCGACTTCGATCCCAGCGAGGCCGCGCCAGTGCTCGATCTGCACATCAAGCGCGCGATCCGCCGCAAGGGCGCCAAGCTGATCGTCATCAACCCGCGCCGGATCGAGCTCGCGCGCTACACCACCGGCGACAAGGGCGTGTACATCCCGGTTCGCCCCGGCGAGTCAGCCGCCGCACTCAACGGAATCGCAGCGGAGATCCACCGGAAGAAGGAAGAAGAAAAAAGGAAGATCGAGGACCCCAGAAGGAAAAAAGAAACCCTTCAACCTTCCAATCCTCAATCTTCGATCCTGCTCGCCGCCAAAACGCCACTCTTCATCTATGGGCCCGAAGCGGCGCGCGAACAGGCCGGGCGCCAGACCGTCGCGGCGCTGGGCAACCTCGCGGCGCAGCTCGGCCGCGGCGAAATCGCCTACATCGGTCACGAGCCGAACGGCCAGGGCCTGCGCGACATGGGGCTTACCAGCGACAGCCTCCCCGGCCAGCTCCCCGTGGCGGATCCCGCGGTCCGCGAGCGTCTCGGCAAGCTGTGGGGCGTCCAGCCCCCCGCCGGCCCCGGGCTGACCTACACCGAGATGCTCGAGGGCGGCGTGAAAGCCCTGTACATCATCGAGGCGGATCCCGGCGCATCGCCCCGGATCGCGGCCGTGCTGAGTCAGCTCGAATTCCTCGTCGTCCAGGATCTCTTCCTGACCGAGACCGCGCAACTCGCACACGTCGTCCTGCCCACCACATCCTGGGCCGAGTCCGATGGCACCTACACCAACCTCGAGCGCCGCGTCCAGGCCGCACCCGCGGGCATCGACCCCGTCGACGGCGCGCTGCCCGGCTGGGCTATCCTGACCCGCCTGGCCGAACGGTGGCTGGCCGCCGCGGCGCACGGCACGGCCGTTGCGGCGCCCGATGCCCCCGCAACGCCTGCCGCAGCCGCCGACTGGAAGCGCAAGAAACGCACCCAGCCCGCCAGGACCGGCCCCACGCCCAAGCCCTGGACCTACGCCAGCGCCCAGTCCGTGCTCGAAGAAATCACCCGGGCCGTTCCTGCCTACGCCAACCTGCGCTGGGAAGCCCTAACCGACCAGGGCCAGCAATGGTCCGCGGCCGGCTACGCGGCAAAGACCGAAGGAAGATTGAAAAAGGAAGAAGGAAGATCCGATCCTGCAACCTTCAACCTTCCACCTGGAACCTCAAACCTGCCGCAGGCAGCGTTCAACCTGCCGCAGGCAGCGTTCAACCTGCCGCAGGCAGCGTTCAGTCTAATCTCCGGCCCTGTCCTCTGGGACGGTGGCCCGCTCATGCAGCGCGCAGCGGACGAGGTACGCAACAAGATTCCTGCAGCCTACATCGCGCTCAACCCGGCGGACCTATCTTCCATCTTCCATCTTCCTTCTTCCTTTGCCGCCTCGGCCACCGTCACCTCCGCGCTGGCCAGCGTCACCCTTGAACTACGCGCGGATCCCACCGTGCCCACCGGCGCGGCCTGGATCCCTTACGGCCTGCCAGGCCTCCCGGCCGAGACCCTCGGCGCCGGCCGCGGAGAGCCAGTCTCCGTCACCATTGCACTCGATCACGCTTCGCTGGAGTAGCGCATGGACTGGATCAGCCTCATCCTCATCCCAGGAATCACCTCCCTCGTGCTGGTGGTGATCCTCCTGACCGGATTCGCCTACCTGACCCTCTTTGAGCGCAAGATGATCGGGCGCTTCCAGCTGCGCATCGGCCCCAACCGCGCCTGGAAATTCGGCCTCGGGCATCCCATCGCGGACGCACTCAAGATGATCTTCAAAGAAGAATTCATCCCCGCGCGCGCGGACAAGCTGCTCTACGTCATCGCGCCCGCGCTCGCGATCGCGCCCGCGCTCATCGCCTTTGCGGTCGTGCCCGTCGGCCCAACGCTCAACCTGTTCGGCCGCCAGATCCCGCTCCAGGTCGCGGACGTCAACATCGGCTTCCTGTGGGTCCTTGCCGCGGCCTCCATCGGCATCTACGGCGTCATCCTGGGCGGCTATGCCAGCAACAACAAATACTCCGTCCTCGGCGCCCTGCGCACCAGCGCCCAGATGCTCTCCTACGAGCTGCCCATGGGCATCCTGCTCATCGCGCTCATCCTGACCACCACCCTGGGCACCGCGGACGGCTTCGGCACGCTCAGCCTCAAGGAAATCGTCGCCATGAACCGCCCCTGGTGGCTCTGGCTCTGGATCTGGCTCGCGTTCCCGTTCTACTTCATCACCATGCTCGCCGAGACCACCCGCAAGCCGTTCGACTTTCCCGAGACCGAGAACGAGCTCGTCTCCGGCTTCGCCACCGAATACGGCAGTATCAAATTCGCACTCTTCTACATGACCGAATACCTGCACATCCTGGGCGCCAGCGCGGTCGCGGTCTCCGTCTTCTTCGGCGGCTGGCGCGGCCCCTTCGTCGAGCAGATTCCCATCCTGGGCGTGTTCTACTTCGTCGCCAAGGTCATGGTCATGGTCTTCCTGTTCATCTGGGTGAGCGCCAGCGTCCCTCGCCCGCGTTACGACCAGCTCCTGCGTTTCTGCTGGACGATCTTGTTCCCGATCGCGCTGGTCTACCTGGCCATCACCGCCGTGATCGTCACGCTGGCCTGAGGGGAGAGGTGCCTGATGAGTGTAACTGAAACGGTGAAGGGCGCAGTCGAAATCCTCCAGGGATTCCGCGTCACCCTCACCAACCTGTTCCGGGGCCAGATCACATCGCAATATCCCGAAGAACCCGCCGCGATCTACCCGCGCTTCCGCGCGCGCCACGAGCTGCGCCGCTACGAAAACGGGCTCGAACGCTGCATCGGCTGCATGCTGTGCGAAGCCGCCTGCCCGACCGGGGCCATCCACGTCGAAGCCGCGGAAAACGACCCGGCGAACCCCGTCAGCCCCGGCGAACGCTACGCCAGCGTGTGGGAAGTCAACCTCATGCGCTGCGTCTACTGCGGCGACTGCGAGACCGCCTGCCCCGTCGAGGCCGTCGTCCTGGGCCACGAATTCGAAACCGCGGTCTACACCCGCGACGGCTTCCTGTGGACCAAAGAGCAGCTGCTCGCACCGACCAACCCGAACGTCGTCGTCAGGGCCGAATAGAGGTGGCTATGTTCCTGTTTATCATCTTCAGTCTCATCGCCATCGTCGCTGCTGCCGGCGTCATCCTCAGCCGCCGGCCCATCTACAGCGCACTCTTCCTGCTCGTCAACTTCGCCACCCTGGCCGCGCTCTATATCATGCTGCAGGCGCAGTTCCTGGCGGTCATCCAGATCATCGTCTACGGCGGCGCCATCGTCGTCCTGTTCCTCTTCGTCGTCATGCTCCTTGGCGGCGGCGAGCTCACCGACATCCGTGACGCCAGCCGGCCGCTCAGCCAACGCATCCGCTGGCCCCAGATCGCCGCGCTCGGCCTGGCCGTCCTGCTGCTGGCCACCGTCGGCTACGGCCTCATCACCGGTCAGTTGAACCCGATCCAGGGCGACGCGACAACCTTCGGCCAGGGCTCCGTCCAGGCCATCGGCAGCGTCCTCTACACCGACTACCTGCTGCCCTTCGAGCTCGCGTCCATCCTGCTCCTTGTCGGCATGATCGGCGCCGTCGTCCTGGCCCGCCCGGCCGAATGACGCAACGATAACGAAAGGAAGAAGGAAGATGGAAAATGAAAAATGCAACGCAGCACACGCAACACAGAGCATCAGCGCGGCTGTCATCTTACTTCTTCCTTTTTCCCTTTTCCTTTCGGAGTGAACCCATGGTCCCAACCACCTACTACCTCATCCTCAGCGCAGTGCTCTTCGCCCTGGGTGCGCTGGGCGTCGTCCTGCGGCGCAACGTCCTCATCATCTTCATGTCCGTCGAGATGATGCTCAACGCCGTCAACCTGACCTTCGCCGCACTCGCGCGCCACTTCCTGCAGCTCCACGGCCAGATCTTCGTCCTCATGGCCATGGCCGTCGCGGCTGCCGAAGTCGCCGTCGGCCTCGCCATCGTCATGGCCGTCGTCCGGCACAAAGACAGCACCAACGTCCAGGACATCAACCTTCTGAAGGGTTAAATACCTGAGGTATCGCATGCTTGACTACGCCTGGCTCATACTCGCCTTCCCCGCCCTGGGAACGCTCATCATCGCCTTCTTCGGCACCCGGCTGGGCCGCCGCGCGGTAGGTTTCCTCGCGCCCGCCATGGTGTTTCTCAGCTTCGCAGTTGCCGTCGCCCTCTTCATGGAGCTCCTCGGCCTGCCCGCTGAGGAACGCCAACACGAGCTCGTCCTCTGGCAATGGATGGCCGCCGCCAGTGGGCCTGGCGCCACGGGCAGCTTCAACGTCGACATCGCCCTCCTCATCGACCAGCTCTCCGTGACCATGGCCCTCGTCGTCACCGGCGTCGGATTCCTCATCCACGTCTACTCCGCCGGCTACATGCACGACGACCCGCGCCACCCGCGCTACTTCGCCTTCCTCAACCTCTTCATCCTCATGATGAGCACGTTGATCCTGGCGAACAACTACCTGCTCATGTTCGTCGGCTGGGAAGGCGTCGGCCTGGCATCCTACCTCCTCATCGGCTTCTGGTTCGAGAAGCCATCCGCCGCGGACGCCGGCAAAAAGGCCTTCATCGTCAACCGCATCGGCGACTTCGGCCTCCTCCTCGCCATCATGATCATCTGGACCGGCCTCGGCACGCTCCAGTTCACCGAAGTCTCCAAAGCGCTCCAGGGGTTCCAGGTGCCGGGCACTTTGGAAGTGCCCGGCACCTTCGGCAGCGGCGCCCTCAGCCTAACCGCCATCCGCGCCGCCACCCTGCTCATGCTCCTTGCTGCCACCGGCAAGAGCGCGCAGATCCCCCTCTTCGTCTGGCTGCCCGACGCCATGGAAGGCCCCACCCCCGTCTCCGCGCTCATCCACGCGGCCACCATGGTCACCGCCGGCGTCTACATGATCGCCCGTTCCGCCGCCCTCTTCGACCTCGCCCCCATCACCGGCGAGTGGGTCGCCTGGGTCGGCATGGCCACCGCCTTCGTCGCCGGCACCATCGCGCTCACCCAGACCGATCTCAAGCGCATCCTGGCCTACTCCACCGTCTCCCAGCTCGGCTTCATGTTCGTCGCCGTCGGCGTGGGCGCCTATGCCGCGGGCATCTTCCACCTGATGACCCATGCCTTCTTCAAGGCGCTCCTCTTCCTGAGCGCCGGCAGCGTCATGCACGCCCTGCACGGTGAGCTCGACATACGCAAGATGGGCAA
The DNA here is from genome assembly GCA_964387985.1 of uncultured Anaerolineales bacterium. Lineage (GTDB taxonomy): Bacteria > Chloroflexota > Anaerolineae > CG2-30-64-16 > CG2-30-64-16 > JALOOB01. The sequence continues at coordinate 7,639 of CAYLZG010000020.1, forward strand.
CCTGCGCACCAAGCTGCCCGTCACCTACTGGACCTTCCTCGCCGGCGCGGCCGCCCTGGCCGGCATCCCCCTCCTCTCCGGCTTCTTCAGCAAGGATGCCATCCTCTTCTACGCCTTCGAGCACGCCATACCGCTCTGGGTCGCCGGCATCATCACCGCCTTCATCACCGCCTTCTACTCCTTCCGCATGGTCTTCATGACCTTCTGGGGGCAAGAGCGCGACAAGAAGCTCTTCAGCCATGCGCACGAATCCCCGCGGGTCATGACCGTGCCCCTGATTCTCCTGGCCACCGGCGCCGTTGTCGCCGGCTACGTCGGCCTCCCGTCCATCTCAGCCATCGACCACTGGCTCGAGCCCGTCTTCCACGCGGGCGAGCACGCCGCCGAGGGCGCCCTCGCGACCGGAGCGGTCGCCCATGACTTCACCCTGGAGATGATCCTGCTCGCCGTCTCCGCGCTGGTCGCCCTCGGGGGCGCCTTCCTGGCCTACCGCGCCTACATCGCCGACCGTGACCTGCCCAAGCGCGCCCGCGCCGCCTTCGGCCCGCTCACCGGTCTGGTCGAAAACAAATACTACGTCGACGAGGCCTACAACCTGCTCATCGTCGAGCCCCTCCGTGCGCTCGGCGAGTGGCTCGCCGCCACCTTCGACAAACGCGGCCTCGACGGCGCAGTCAACGGCATCGCCGGCCTCACCGGCTGGGCCGGCGCCCAAGTCCGCCGCCTCCAGACCGGCATGGTCGGCCTCTACGCCCTCGCCATGCTCTTCGGCGCCGTCGCCCTCGCCGCCTGGCTGGTGACGCGATGACGCATCAGATTACAGATTGCAGATTGAAGATGAAAGATTACGGACCGCTCTCCCTGCGGGCAATCCGCCATTCCAGGAGCATCGACATGCTGACCGAAAGTCAGCACAATCCCTGCGTCCTCAATCTTAATCTTCAATCTTCTCGGCTCTTGAGCCGCATCTTCAATCCTCAATCGTTAATGGTGAACCCATGACAACCATCCCATTACTATCGATCATCACCTTCCTGCCCCTGGCCGGTGCACTCATCCTCCTCATCCTTCCCGGCCAGCGCCTGCAGAAATGGTTTGCTCTGGCCGTCAGCGCGGCCACCTTCGCCATCTCCTGCCTCCTCTTCGCCTGGTGGCAGACCGGCGAAGCCGGCATGCAGTTCACCGAACGCCTGCCCTGGGTTCCCCAATTCAACATCCAATACCTTGTCGGCGTCGACGGCCTGAGCCTCTTCCTGGTCCTGCTCACCACCCTCATCACCCTCCTCGTCATCCTGTTCTCGTGGGAGGGCGTCGAAAAGAATCTGAAGGGCTACCTCTTCCTCATGCTCACCCTCGAGGCCGGCATGGTCGGCGTCTTCATCGCGCTCGATCTCGTCCTCTTCTACATCTTCTGGGAGCTCACCCTCATCCCCATGTATTTTCTCATCGGCGGCTGGGGTGATCCCCACGGAACCTACACCTTCCTGGGCCGCACCATGGCCTGGCGCATCTATGCGGCCCTCAAGTTCTTCCTCTACACCTTCGCCGGCAGCGCGCTCATGCTCGTCGCCATCCTGGTGCTCTACAACCAGGGTGGCACCTTCGACCTGCTCGAACTTCAGAAGATCAGCCTGGCCCCCAATCTGCAGCTCTGGCTCTTCCTCGCCTTTGCCCTGGCCTTCGCCATCAAGGTGCCCCTCTTCCCCTTCCACACCTGGCTGCCCGACGCCCACGTCGCCGCGCCCACCGGCGGCTCCGTCATCCTGGCCGCCGTCCTCCTGAAGATGGGAACCTACGGCTTCGTCCGCTTCTGCTTGCCGTTATTTCCCGACGCAACCCGCGCCGCCGTACCCTGGATCGCCGGCCTGGCCCTCATCGGCATCCTTTACGGCGGCCTGGTCGCCCTCGTCCAACGCGACGTCAAATCCCTCGTCGCCTACTCCTCCGTCGCCCACCTCGGCTTCGTCATGCTCGGCATCATGGCCCTCAACCCCCAGGGCATCGCCGGCGCCACCCTGCAGATGGTCAATCACGGCCTCTCCACCGGCGCCCTCTTCCTCATGGTCGGCATGCTCTACAACCGCCGCCACACCCGCCTCCTCGCCGACTTCGGCGGCCTTTGGAAGCAGCTGCCCATCTACGGCTTCCTCTTCCTCATCGTCGCCCTTTCATCCGCCGGCCTCCCCGGCCTCAACGGCTTCGTCGGCGAATTCAACATCCTACTCGGCGCCTACCAGGCCAGCCCCATTTTTGCCGTCCTCGGCACACTCGGCATCATCCTCGCCGCCTGGTATCTGCTCTGGGCCATCCGCCTCATGCTCCACGGCCCACTCACCCGGCCCGAAAACGCCCGGCTCCCTGACCTCTCCGGCCGCGAGATCATCACCCTCGTGCCGTTGATCGTCCTGTTCTTCATCATCGGGCTCTTTCCGAACCTGTTCTTCGACAAAATCAACCCGTCAGCCCAGGCCCTGACCGCCGCGCTTGAACAGCGCCCGCCCGCCGTCACCAGTGGGCCTGGCGCCGTCGCCAGCGGGCCTGGCGCCGTCGCCCTAACCGCCGACCCGTCCGAGCCCCAGGGACTGGGGTTCGTCGTCCAGACGAGGCAACCATGATCATCTTATCAGCCCTAACCCTGCAACCGGCGAACCTCAACCTACCGCAGGCAGCGTTCAACCTGTCCGCCATCCTGCCCCAGATCATCCTGGTTGCAGCGGCGCTTCTCCTGCTCATGGTCGACCTGGTGCTGAAAAACAAGCGCACCCTGCCCTGGCTCAGCCTGCTCGCCATCCTGGCCGCCCTCGCCGCGACGGTCTACCAGTGGCTGCGCACCCAACCTTCAACCGTAGAAACGTTGGATGCAACGTCTTTACAACCGGCAGCGTTCATTTTCCAATCGTCCACCGCCGACGCCCTCGGGATCTTCGCCGCGGGGCTGATCCTGATCGCCGCCGCACTGGCCAATCTGCTCGCCCTGGAGCGCACCGCGGACTTCACCGCGCGGCCCGGACCCTACTACGCGCTCATCCTCCTGGCCAGCGCGGGCATGCTCGCCATGGCCCAGGGCGCCGACTTCCTCGTCATCTTCCTGGGCCTGGAGATTTTCTCTCTCGCCCTCTACATCCTGACCGGCTTCGCTACGACCGGCAGGTCGCCCGGGACTGCCCGTTCCGCCGAGGCCTCTCTCAAGTATTTCCTCCTCGGCGCCTTTGCCAGCGGCTTCTTCCTCTACGGCATCGCCCTCATCTACGCCGCCACCGGTTCCACGAACCTGGTCCAGATCAGCCAGGGACTCGCACCCCTGTCGGTCCTAGCGACCGGAACGGTCGCCCTGCCTTACGCACCGCTTCTTCCCCTCGGCGTGGGCCTGCTCCTGGTCGGGTACGGTTTCAAAGTAGCCCTTGTCCCCTTCCACCAGTGGACGCCCGACGTCTACCAGGGTGCACCCACCTCGGTGACCGCGTTTATGTCCGTCGCCACCAAGACCGCCGCCTTCGCCTCCCTCATCCGCGTCCTGGCCAGCCTGGTCAGCCACGACCGGCCCTGGTTGCTTGCCCTCGCCGCCCTCGCCGTCCTCACCATGACCCTCGGCAACCTCGCCGCGCTGCGCCAGGCCAGTCTCAAACGCATGCTCGCCTATTCCAGCATCGCGCATGCCGGTTACGTCCTGGTTGGTCTCGCCGCGGGCAGCGGCCAGGGTGCGCGGGCCGCGCTCTACTACCTGCTCGCCTACACTTTCATGAACCTGGGCGCTTTCGCCGTCCTGCTTGCAGTCCAGCGCCGTGATGAAAACGACGTCACCCTTGAACGAATCACCGGGCTTTCGAGCCGCCAGCCGGGGATGGCCGTGCTCATGGCGGTGCTCATGTTCGCACTGACCGGCATCCCGCCCCTCGCGGGTTTCTTTGGCAAGCTCTACGTCTTCAGCGCCGCGGTGCAGGCTAACCTAGCCTGGCTGGCCATCATCGCAGTGCTGAACAGCGCGATTGCCGCGTATTACTACCTGCGGGTCACTGTGAACATGTACATGTCAGCGAACACCCCAGTCGCGCAGCCGGCTGACGCTGAAGAGGTGCGCAACCCCGGTTGGCCCGTGTGGGCCACCGTCATCATCACTACCGCCGCGACGTTGATCCTGGGGATTTGGCAGTACCCGTGGATGCAGGCCATCCAACAAGCCGTAAGCGCGCTGGGGGCGCTGGCGTTGCGCTAAAGATCCTGCAAATGATCCGCTAAAACTACGGCGAATCGCAAAGCACGGAGGCGCGCTTTACGATTCGCCGTTTTGATGCCCACTCAGCCAGGGCATGCTAGAAGAGCGGCAGCTGGCGCGGCTCAGGCTCCTTCGCACTGCGTCTCTTTGCTCCCATCTCCTGCACCGCCTTCAACGCGGACTCGATGTCATTCACGAAGCGGGAGACAGGGTTTTCCATCGCCTGTCCGAAGAGCATGCGGCGTCGCGCATGGCACAGCACCAGCTTCTGCTGAGCGCGGGTTAAGCCCACGAAAAAGAGCCGGCGCTCCTCGTCTAGTTCGCTGTTGAACCCCTCTGGGCCTGTGGTCACCGGCTCATCCCCCCCGCGATCATGCACGTAGGGCAGCAATCCTTCCTCACACCCAACGATGAAGACCGCCGGGAACTCCAGCCCCTTTGCCGCGTGCAGGGTCATCAGGGTCACCCGGTCCGCGCGCGGGTCGTAGGCATCGGTTTCCTTGTGCAAGGCCATCACCTCGAGAAAATCACCCAGGCGATCGCCGAACGGACCCGCAAGCCGGGCCAACTGCTCGAGCGCTCCTGCGCGATCGCCCCGTGCTGCGCCTGCGGCATCATGACTCATGCCCAGGGCCTGGGGCAAGCTGTCGACGAGCCGGACCACTGGCGGTCGCGGGCCTAGCTCCGCGAGCAGCCTGGCCACCTTTGGGGCAAGTTGCCCCGCACCATGAACCATCATCCTGTGCACGCGCCACAGAGCCGCCAGGATCTCCCGAACATCTGCATGGCTTGTCAGCGGCGCCTGACCGGTAGTCTGATACGGCATGCCCGAACGCTCGAAAGCCTCGATCAGGAGCCGGCTCTGGACGCCCAGACGGTAAAGCACTGCAAAGTCCGCGAAGCTGCGCGCCTGGAAGGAGACCTCGCCGGTCAACCGGCCCGAATCAAGCGAGAAGTGGCTCGTTCCGCCGATCATCTGCTCGATCTGATGCACTACGTACTCGGCCTCAGCGCGATCGGTGGGGGCCTCGTGGACATCTAGCAGAGGAAAAGCTTGCCCTGCCTCCGGTTGGGATTGGGTTGCGAAGACCTTTGCCGCACGCAGGTGCAGCCGTCCGGCCATTCCTGCACCGGTCTCGCCTGCATCACAAGGGTGCTGAGGGCTGCGCTCGATCACCTGAAGCGCCGCATCGAGGATCGTCTGTGTCGAGCGGTAGTTCTCTGCAAGGCGAAGACAAACAGAACCCGGGTAGTCGGCAAGAAACGAGAGGAAGTAGCTGCGATCCGCGCCACGGAACCCATAGATCGCCTGGTCGGGATCGCCAATGACGCACACGTTCGCCGCGCGAACGTCGTTAGCCACGCGAACGTCGTTCGCTCCGCCGTCCGCAAGCAGGCGCAAGAAGCGGACCTGAGCCGCATTCACGTCCTGGTACTCATCGACCGATATCCAACGATATCGACTGTGCAGCGCATCGCGGACCGTCTCGCTCGCCTCCATCAGCCTGACCGCCTGGAAGATCAGATCGTCGAAATCGAGCGCGTGGCCGCCCGACAGCGCGGACTGATAGGTCCGGTAGACCTGGCCGAACTCACCTCCCTCATCGCCGGCCGGCGGATCCTCGAGCCGGTTCTTGGCCGCGCTGATGGCGGCCAGCGCCTCCTGCACGCCAATGCAGCCTGCACCCCTGGCATGCGAAAGGTCAGGACACGCCGCGCGCAGGAGGACACCGCGGTCATCTTCGGTAAGAATGGTAAATGCGGGGTCCAGCCCGATCCGTGCCCCGTGCTCGCGCAGGAGCGCGGCCGCAAACGCGTGGAACGTCTTCACCGTGATCTCTGAAGAACGCGGGCCGAGCAACATGCTCAGCCGCTCGCTCATTTCCTCGCGGGCCTTGTTCGTGAACGTAATTGCCAGGATGGACTCGGGCGCTACGCCATGCTCGAGCACCAAGTACGCGATGCGATGCGTCAGGGTCCGCGTCTTCCCTGTCCCCGGCCCGGCAGAGATGATCAACGAACGGTCCACGCAGCGCACGGCCTCGCGTTGGGCCTCGTTCAGACCGCGGAGCAGCGCAGCCGCGGGGGTGTCGGGTTCCTGCGCCAGAGCTGCGATGGGCTGCAGATTGGGTTTTGAAGGTTGAAGGTCGAAGAAGCATGCCTGCGGCGGCGTCGAGAGATCGTTTGATGCCGACGAATCACCCGATCCTTCAATCTGCCCGCTCGCCATGGCCCTCCGGGTCTCCTTCTCCTCCACATCACCATCCACGGGCGCCGGCTCCGACCCGACCCGAGCCTCCCCCAGTCCGGAGCTGTTTGCGCGGCCTCTGTGCCCTGGTGTCGAATCTTCTTCCTCACCGAACAACCCGGCCTGGCCGCTGGCATGCATGCCACCGCTGCCAGCCCCGCTGCCCCGGGCGGCAAACAAACGGATCACCCCGTACTCACCATCATAACCGCCACGGGCGTCCACCTCGCCGCGGCGCATGCGGTCGATTCCCTGCGCCAACCGCTCTCCGCCGGCGGACGCAATTTCCTTTAGATCGGCATCCCGCAGGATGAATAGCTCCGGGCCGAGCCGGCCGAGCAACTTCAGGTATTCCTGCTCCACCCTGCCGGAGCCAGGACCCACGCCCAGCGCCTGGCCGATCACTTCCGGCAGCGGAATCAGGCTGGTGTAGGGGCGGACGCTCGCAGGCCGTCCGCCAGGGGGCCGGTCCGCCAGTTCCTCCACTCGGTGCATCACCCCGATCGTGACTTCCTTCCCGCAGACCGGACACAGGCCGCCATGTTCGATCGTGGTCTGCGGCTCCCAAACGATGTTGCAGTTGCGGTGGCCATCCAGGTGATACTTGCCCTCTTCGGGGAAAAACTCGATCGTCCCTCCTAACGCCCCCACCGTCGGGTGGTCCTTCTCTCCGCGCAATGCGGCAAATAGCGCTCCGTAGGACAGCTCAGTGTCAAACAGCGTCGCCTCGCGTGCCAGCTTCTCGGGCGAATGCGCATCAGAGTTGGACACGAGCGAGTAGCGATCGAGTTGTGACACCCGCCAATTCATCGGTGGATCGGATGAGAGACCGGTCTCCAATGCAAAAATATGGGATGCCAGGTCTCCGTAGCATTCTTCGACCGAGTCGAAGCCCGACTTAGAGCCAAGCATCGAGAACCAGGGGGTCCAGATGTGCGCAGGGATGAGCTGGCACGCGGGATCGACCTCCAATAACGTCTCAAACAGATCCCTCGAATCGAGACCCAGGATCGGCCGGCCATCCGACCGGATGTTGCCTATCTTTTCCAGCTGCGCCTGCAGTCGCGCCACCACATCGAGGCTGGGCGCAAAGACGACATTGTGCACCTTGCGGGTTTGTCCCGCCCGCTTGTAGATGTTGCTGATCTCGCCGCTGAGGATGAAGCGCACCGGGGCCTGGCACGCAGGGGGCACGGTGGCCTGAACATCCCGGGCGGAATCGTCCCTCAGGCAGTAGAGGCCATCCCCGGCAGGGACAAGTTTCTCGTTCATCTCCGCGAGCCAGCCGGGATGGGAAATGTCGCCGGTGGCCACGACGGTGACGCCCTTGAGCTGCGCCCAGCGAGTCAGGTGCTCGAAGGTCAGGTTCCTGCTGGTGGCGCGGGAGAAATGGGAATGGATGTGGAGGTCAGCAACTATCTTCATGCGGCCGAGTATAGCACGACGTTGTTGCTCATGTGAATCTGCGCAATCTCATAGACGGCTGCGAGAGAGAGTGGTATACCGGACTTGCACCTTTTCGTTCAAAGGAGAACGCATGGCTGAATATCGCATCTCATCGCACCCGATCCTCGCGGCAGAACAGCGGCCGCGGGTGACGCTCTGCTGGCAGGGGGAGGAGATCACGGCGCTCGCGGGTGAGACGATCGCCTCCGCCCTTTTCGCCAACGGCATCCGCACTTTCGGCCACCACCCCAAAGATGGCTCGCCGCAGGGCATCTTCTGCGCGAACGGCCAATGTGCCCAATGCCTCGTCCTGGCCGATGGCATGCCGGTGAAATCGTGCATGGAGCCGGTCCGCGAGGGAATGCAGGTGGCGCCGGTCAACGACCTGCCCGAGCTCCCGAAGGTCGTAGCGCCTCCACCCATGGCCGAGATTCAGGAGATCGAAATTCCCGTGCTCATCATCGGCGGCGGGCCCGCAGGCATGTCCGCGGCCATCCAGCTGGGCCAGCGGGGCATCCGCTGCCTTCTGATCGATGACAAAGATCGCCTCGGCGGAAAGCTCGTCCTGCAAACCCACCGCTTCTTCGGGTCGATCAACGCGGTCTATGCAGGCACGCGCGGGATTGACATCGCTACCAAGCTCGAAACCCAAGTACGCGAACAGCCGTCCGTCGCTATCTGGCTCAACAGCACAGCCCTGGCCGTGTTCAGCGACCTAAAGGTGGGCGTCCTGCAGGGGGGTAACCGGTACGTGCTGGTGAAGCCCGAGGTGCTCCTTGTGGCTGCCGGCGCGAGAGAGAAGTCGCTCGCGTTCAAGGGGAACACGCTGCCGGGCGTATATGGCGCGGGCGCGTTCCAGACGCTGGTCAACCGCGACCTGGTGCGCGCGGCCGAGCGGCTGTTCATCGTGGGTGGCGGCAATGTGGGCCTGATCGCGGGGTATCATGCGCTGCAGGCCGGCATCCAGGTGGTGGGGCTGGTCGAAGCACTGCCAGAATGTGGCGGGTACAAGGTGCACAAGGACAAGCTGCACCGCATGGGAGTGCCCATCTACACCTCCCACACCATCCTGAGCGCCAACGGCATAGAAGGGGTCGAGTCGGTCACAATCGCACAGGTGGACAGCAAGTTCCGGCCGATCCCCGGTACGGAGCGGTCGTTCGCGTGCGATACGGTGCTGATCGCGGTGGGGCTTGATCCTGTCGACGAGTTTTATGTCAAAGCGCAGGAGTTCGGCGTCAAGGCATTTGCCGCGGGCGATGCGGAGGAGATTGCAGAGGCGTCCGCAGCCATGTTCTCTGGCAAGATCAAGGGGTTGGAGATCGCCCGCGAACTGGGCCACGATGTCGGCGAGATCCCAGCCGATTGGTATCGCACGGCCGAGATCCTCCGCTCCAAGCCCGGGCGGACAACGGCCGAGGTGCTCCCGGAGGACGAGAGCGGGGTCTTCCCCGTGTTCCACTGCAACCAGGAGATCCCCTGCAACCCGTGCACGTCCGTCTGTTCGCAGGGCTTGATCCACATCGATGAGAACGACATCCGCCAGGTGCCGCAGTTCATCGCCGAGGAGTTGGGCGGCGATCCAAAGCATTGCATCGGCTGCGAGAAGTGCGTCACCGTGTGTCCGGGCCTGGCAATTACGCTCGTGGACTTCCGAAAGAGCGAGGAGTGGCCGACCGTCACCATCCCCTACGAGTTCCTGCGCGAGTCAATTCAGGTGGGTGACCGCGTCACAGTGCTCGACGTCGATGGGGAGGCGCTGGGCAATGTCGAAGTGACGCGGGCCAGGGCGGCCAAGGCCAACGATCGCACCATCCTCGTGCAGGTGCGTGCGCCGAGGGAGATCGCCAGGCGCATCGCAGGTATCCAGGTGCAGGAGCAGTGGGTCGCAGAGCCGATGGACCACTACGTCGAACGCCTGACCGATGACGTGGTCGTGTGCCGGTGCGAGCGGGTCACTGCGGGCGAGATTCGTGAGCTGATCCGCCGCGGCTACCGCGATGTCAACGAGATCAAGACTGTCACGCGTGCGGGCATGGGTTCCTGTGGATCGAAGACCTGCGCTGCGCTCATTCGCCGGCTCTTCCGGGAAGAGGGCATTCCGGATGCAGAAGTCGTCGAAGGCACCAAGCGGCCGCTGTTCATGGAGGTGCCGCTCTCGGTCTTTGCGGGCGCAGGAGGTGGACGATGAAATCGGGAATGAGCGCTGTTCCGCATTATGACGTGATCATCGCCGGTGCAGGCAGCATCGGCGTGCCCGCAGCGTTCAATCTTGCCCGTGCTGGTCTGCGCACGCTCGTGCTTGACGGCCGCGCCAGTCCGGGCCAGGGATCGAACAAGGCCGCCATCGGCGGGGTGCGCGCCACCCATTCCGACCCGGCCAAGATCCGCCTCAACCTGCGCACCCTGGAGATCCTCAAGTCGTGGCAGCAGACGTACGGCGACGATATCGAGTGGAACACGGGCGGCTATGTCTTCGTGGCCTATCGCGAGCGGGAAGAGAAGATCCTCAAGGAGCTGCTGGTTATCCAGAAGGAGTATGGGCTGAACATCGACTGGCTGGAACGCCAGGAAATGCTCGACCTGCTGCCCGATCTGAACCGCGATGGGCTGATCGGCGGCACCTTCTCCCCCGAGGATGGGCACTGCTCGACCCTGCTGACGCTGCACGCGTTCTATGACCACGCGCACCGGCTCGGAGCCGAATTCAAGTTCAACGAGCCCATCACGGGCATCGACGTCGAGGGCGGCAAGGTGGTGGGTGTGCGCACCCCGCACGCGGCTTACGGCGCGGATGTGGTTATCAACGCCGCGGGCTCGGACGCGGACGCGGTGGCCCAGCTGGTTGGTCTCACCGTCCCGGTCCGGCCGGATTCACACGAGGCCGCGATCACCGAGCCGGTCGCGCGCTTCCTCCAGCCCATGATCGTGGACATCCGCCCCGTGCCCGGCTCGTCCAACTACTACTTCTACCAGCACTACACCGGCCAGATCATCTTCTGCGTCACGCCCAGCCCGAGCATGTGGGGCACGGACAAGCGCGAGACCAGCGACTTCCTGCCTGGCGTCGCCCGGCGCATGATCGATCTCATGCCGCGGCTGGCCAACATCCGCGTCCGGCGCACCTGGCGCGGACTCTACCCCATGACCCCGGACGGCTCGCCCCTCGTCGGGTGGTCCAATGAGGTGTCCGGCTTCCTGCAGGCTGTCGGCATGTGCGGCCAGGGCTTCATGCTCGGCCCGGGCCTGGGCGAACTCTTCACTCGCATGGTCCAGGGGCAGATCACGGACGACGACAGGGAGACGCTCGCCATCCTTTCGCCGTACCGCGAGTTCAAGGGGATGGAGAAGCTGAAGTAAGTAACATAGGTACCCTGGGGCCCCATAGGTGCCCGGCACTTTCGAAGTGCCGGGCACCTCGGCGATCCTGTAGGTGCCGGGCGTCGCGACAATGCCATAGATGCCCGGCACCTGCAACCGCGGATGCATCTATTCCCTCACATGCCCGTCTCCGATCGCAATCCACTTGTACGTCGTCAGTTCCTCCAGCCCCATGGGGCCGCGGGCGTGCAGCTTCTGCGTGCTGATCGCAACCTCCGCGCCCAGGCCAAACTGCCCTCCGTCATTGAACCGCGTGCTGGCATTGACGAACACAGCAGCAGAGTTGATCTCGTTTACGAAGCGCTGCGCGTTATGCCAATCACAGGTCAGGATGCTATCGGAATGATCGGTGCTGTGCTCCTGGATGTGGCTGATGGCCGCATCCAATGAGTCCACGATCTTCACGCCCAGGATGAGCGCGAGCCATTCAGTGTCGAAGTCATCCGGTCCGGCCGCGGTAAGCGTGGCCCGTGTCCCTGAGTCTCTCAGGATAGACAGCGCGTCGGGCGTCGCGCGCAGCTCGACATGGTTTGCTGCCAGCCGCTCGGCCATACCCGGCAGAAAGCGCGCTGCAGCTGCCCGGTGCACCAGCACCGTGTCCAGTGCGTTGCAGACGCTGGGCCGCTGAACCTTGGCGTTTTCCACGATGTCGATCGCCTTTGCCAGGTCCGCACTCTCATCCACGAAGATGTGGCAGATGCCCATCCCGCCGGTGATCACCGGGATCGTCGCCTGCTCACGGCAAAGACGGTGCAGCGTCGCGCCCCCGCGCGGGATGATCATGTCAACATACTTGTCCAGCCGCAGCAGTCCCGTCACCAGCGCACGATCCGGGTCGGTAATGGTCTGGACCGCTGCCGTTGCCAAACCGGCGCTTGCCAGCGCCGCCTGGATAACCTCTGTGAGCGCCACGTTGCTGTGGAGCGTCTCGCTTCCACCGCGCAGGATAGCTGCGTTGCCGGTCTTGAGGCACAAGGTGGCGATATCAATCGTGACGTTGGGCCGCGCCTCATAAACGACGCCGATCACGCCAATGGGGATGCGTCGCTTGCACAGCCGCAATCCATTAGGCAGCACGCGACCATCGTATTCGGCGCCCACCGGGTCGGCCAGCGCCGCAACGCGCCGGGTGTCCGCAGCGAGCGAGGCGATTCGCTTCTCGTCCAACAGCAGCCGGTCGAGCATGGCCTCGCTCAACCCCTTGGCGCGGCCAGCCGCGATATCCAGTCGATTCGCGGCCAGGACCCCATCAGCCTGCGCTTCAAGGGCGCCGGCGATAGCCAGCAGCGCCGCATTCTTGCGTGCGGCTGGCAGGACTGCGAGCTGCCGGCTGGCCGCGCGGGCTGCCTGGCCTAACAGGTCAAGATCCATCATGGTATTCCTCACAGCAAGATCATGTCGTTTCGATGCACCACGGCAGGCCCGGCCGTGTAACCCAGCAGTTCGCCGATCTCGTCAGAGTGGCGGCCTCTAATCTGGAGCAGGTCCACGCTGCCGTAGCGGGCCGTGCCGCGCGCCAGTTCCTTGCCCTTGGGACCGGCGATGAGCACGGTGTCGCCGCGCTCGAAGTGACCTTCCACAGCGACGATGCCGGCCGAGAGCAGGCTGCCACCTCGTTCACGCAGAGCTCGTGCTGCGCCCGAATCCACCACCAGGCGTCCGCCTGGCACCGTGCCTCCGAAGATCCACCGCTTACGGTTCTCCAGCGGCGCTTCCAGCGCCGGAAAGCGCGTCCCGACCGGCTCGCCCTCGGCAGCGCGAATGATCACCCCCGGTGCACGGCCGGCCGCGATGATCACATCCGCGCCCGCACGGCGGGCCACGTCGGCCGCCTGCAGCTTGGTAGTCATGCCGCCCACGCCCAGGCCGCTCACGCTGCCGCCTGCGATGCGCCGCAGAGTCTCGTCGATCGTGCGCACTTCTGCGATCAGCTGGGCGTCAGGATCGGTGCGCGGGTCCGCAGTGAAAAGCCCTGGCTGATCCGTAAGGAGCAGTAGCAGGTCGGCCTCTGCAAGCAGGGCGATGAGTGCCGACAGGTTGTCGTTGTCGCCCACCTTGATCTCGGCGGTTGCCACGGCGTCGTTCTCATTGATGATCGGAATGATGCCGTTTTCCAGCAGTGCGTGGAGCATATCGCGGGCGTTCAGGAACCGGCCGCGGTCGGCCACGTCAGCGCGCGTGAGGAGCATCTGGCCGACGTTCATCCGGTAGATATCGAACATGCTCTCCCAGACATGCATCAGCCAGCTCTGACCCACCGCGGCAAGCATCTGCTTGGCCGCCACGGTGAGCGGCAGCTTCGGATGATCCAAACGTTCACGTCCCGCTGCGATGGCGCCAGAGGTGACGACGATCACCTCGCGCCCCTGGCGTCGCAGGGCTGCGCATTGCCGGGCTATCTCGACCATGTGCGCGCGGTCGAGATGACGCGTGCCGCCGGTGAGCACGCTGGTGCCTAGCTTGATGACAATTCGCTTGTACATATATCTATCCGTGGGAAGTCTCGCAGCAGCGCGGGGGTTCGGCGGTGAACAGCACGGGCCATTGTAGCGCTCTCTCACCGGTCGCGCAATTGCCGAATCTGCCCTTCGCGGGTATACTGGAGTCCCTCATGGTTCGTCATTACCAGATCAAAACAGCAAGTGAAGTCCTCGTCTCTGTCGACGTGGAAACTGCGGGGCCATACCCGGGCCGCTACTCACTGCTTTCCATCGGCGCATGCCTTGTATTGAATCCCGCAATAACATTCTACGTCGAGCTCCAGCCGCTCAGCTTCGACGCCATCCCTGACGCGCTGGCGATCAGCGGCTTGAGCCTGGAGCAGCTCTCTCAGCGCGGGGTATCGCCTGTGGATGCCATGCTGCGCTTCGCATCCTGGATCGAATCGATCGCGCCCGCACCAGCCAGGCCGGTCCTGGTCGGTTTCAATGCACCCTTCGACTGGATGTTTATCAACGATTACTTTCATCGTTTCCTGGGCTATAACCCATTCGGGCACAGCGCACTCGATATTAAGGCCTTTTATGCCGGCCGCACCGGTGCAGCCTGGTCCGAGACCTCGCTGCGCCATGTGGTGGCCCGTTATGGTGGCGCACCGGCGCTCAGCCACAATGCCCTGGCGGATGCGATCGATCAGGCCAGCCTGATGCGCGCCATACTTGAAGAGCAGCCAGCCGCTCCCCGAACGCACCAACCTGCGCAAGGAGATCGATCATGAGTTATGACCCGCGGACCAATCCCGCAGCCCAGATCGGCACGATCGTAGAGTCGGCCCGGCGGCTCGGCGTTGAGATGGACGAGGCAGATGCACTCCAGTGGATAGCCAAAATGGCCGCCTGGAAGGCATACGATGACGTCGAAGTGGATGACGCAGCAGGCGTCTTCGGACACAAGATCGTCATGCTCGACTTCAGTCCCGAGCAACTGGCGTACTATCGCGAGGTTGGCCGCATCGTCGAAATGGCAAACGTGCCTGGGGTGGTGGAGACAGCCCTCGCCCTGTCCGGTTCCTCCGCTCAGAGCAAGATCCAGACCTACCCGGGTGACTGTGACTACTTCGAGCGGGTGAATATCAAGGCGTCGACGAAGGAAGACGCGTGCCGCATCCTCGGCGAAGTCATTCGCAGGAAGGCGCTCGACACGCTCACCGGGCCGACCTACCAGCTCGTCGAGGTGCGGTTCGGCTGCGCACCTTACGACGTCACCGCCCGCAACTGGCATTACAAGCAGGGCAACTCGCTCGCGTGGAACGTTCACGAATTGAAGGCCGGCCAGATCGAGGGCGTCCGCCATGATGGAACCAGGGTCACGCTGCGCTGGGATGAGGTCGCGGCCGATCCGGGATGGCTGAAGCTTGACTGGGTCGTGGCCGATCCCGTGCGCGGCACGCTGGCCAAGGCCTCGAACGTTCTTGATGCGACCTGGGAAGCGCCGGACGGCAGCATCACTCCGCTGGATGGCTACCTGGATCCCTACTTCCAGGAAGTTTACCTCGACGCTGACTCGATCCCCATCTTCTCTAAACTGGTCCACCACGTTTCGCCCGATGCGCTGGACGAATACGTGAGCCTGATGGAAGACGAGGTCAAGAAGTATCTGACCAAGGACCTGAACTACGGAAAAGCCGCGAAGCGGATGTATAACATCTTCCGCCTGACCGGACGCCATGCGGAGGCGGCCTTCGTGCGGGAGCTATTTGACGAACCGGCAGCCCTCTTGTACCAGGTATGGTCCTTGCTGCGCGCCCTGGACGAAGCGTGCCTTCCCGGCTCATCCATTTCAATGGCCCAGGTGTCTGCGCAGGCGGACCGGCTCATCCTGGATGTGGTCAGCGTGCTCGAAGGCGCGCCAGAAAGTGAGATCGTCAAGCAGTTGCTCATTCTTCGCGACATGATTGCGAAGCAGAAAACCGGCGAGGCGCTGAGCGCCGAAACCGGCGCCGCCCGGCAGCGCGTGATCAACGTGGTGAACACCTTCTTCCAGGAACGCCTGATCGCGCTGCCGGGAATCGAACAGTACATGCAGCACACAATGCATGACGCGTGACGTATCCTTTGATTGCAGAGAACGTTTGATATAGCGAGAGCCGATGCAAGACGTCTGCAGCGACGCTGATATGCTCGTCCTGCTCGAAGCAGCACGTCGGGGCGAGCCAGCAGCCTACGATCGGATCTACAACCTATACGCAGATCGGGTGTTCCGCTACCTGTATGCGCGGATTGGTCATCGAGAAGTGGCCGAAGATCTGACAGCAGACGTCTTCGTGAGGCTGCTGCAGAACCTGCCGCGCTTCAAGGTTAACCGTGCGCGCCCGGTTGCATCGTTCTCGGCGTTCGTGTATCGCGTGGCAGGCAACTTGCTGACCGATCAGTACCGCAAGCAGAAGCATCGGGATCACCAGGATCTCGACGATCAGCCGGATTTGGCAGACAGGAGGCCGGAACCCCTCATACTCACAACAATAGCAGAGAGCAGCCGTGAGTTGATGAGCGCGATGGCAAAACTGGGGCAAGAACAACAGGCGGTTCTACTTTATCGATTCGGTGAAGAGTTTAGCGTACTTGAGGTAGCAGAGATCATGGGGAAAACGACGGGCGCAATCAAGGCTCTGCAGCACCGTGCCATCGCGAACCTGCGGCGGATCTTATCCGCGGAGGCGCTCCAATGAGTTCCTCGTTGCGCGCCATCCGCAGCCTTGACGAGGCATTGGCTCTGGCTTTGGACGATCTGGGAGCTGGCCTCAGCCAGGTCGAGGTGCTCGCCCGCTATCCTGGGTATGAGAACGAGCTGGCGCCCCTGTTGGCCACAGCTGCCAGGTTGCGGAGATCAGACTGGCCGGTCCTCTCGATGTCCGCGCGTGTGCGCGGCCGAGAACGTATGCACATCGCGTTGTCCCAACAAAGGACGCGCCGGGCCCTCGTCGTGCCGCCACTCTGGCGACAGCTGGGAGCCTCACTGCTCCTCGTGGCGCTGACCGTCACAGCCTTCATGGCATGGCCTGGCCGGCGCAGCGACAACACAAGCATGCCAGGCGCCACTCTCACGGTGGAAGCGACCCCGTCCCCCAGTCCGTCCGTGGAGCCTACCTTCACGCCTGCCCCGACGGTGACGCCTCTGCCATCCAGCACGCTCACGCCTGAGCCAACGGAGCCGCCCGAAGCAGCGGACTCCATCCTGTCCATTACGCGCACCGCTACCCCGACACTGACCCCGACAGGGACGCCCACGAGTACATTCACACCGAGCCCCACCTCGACCGCTACTCACACGCCGACTCCGACATTGCCGCCTACCGGTATTGTG
>CAYLZG010000020.1:24765-41595 GCA_964387985.1 uncultured Anaerolineales bacterium
CATCGCAGCCATCCGATGACAACGATGACCCAACTGACGAACCGACCCCGAGCGCTACGACCGTTGTGACCGAGACACCACCACCCCAGCCGACACAAGAACCCACGGCGACGCGTTCGGTTCCGACTGATTTGCCGCCCCTGCCCACGGGCCCGCCGCGCCTGCCGACGGACTTGCCGCCCCCGCCGACACTATTTCTGCCTGCATCAGCGGATCTGGCTGCAGCACAGACACCATGAATACAAAAGACCGGACCATGTGGTCCGGTCTTTTGTGTAGGCTCTTTGAGGATGTGGCCCGACTACTCAGTGCCGGCAAGTCGCGGATCCAACGCATCGCGCAGACCGTCGCCCAGGTAATTGAACGCCAGCACCACCAGCGCCACACAGATGGCCGGGGATAACAACAACCACGGTTGTGCGTTGATGGCCGACTGTCCGTCGAGCAACAGGGCGCCCCAGCTCGTGATGAAGAGTGCCTTCGGGTTCGTTGCCGGCCTCAACCCCAGCCCCAGGTACCCGAGGATCGCCTCGGTGATGATCAGGCTCGGGATGCGGAAGGCCGTGGCAACGATGATCGGGCCAAGCGAGTTCGGCAGAAGGTGCCGCGCCATGATCCGCACATCCGATGCGCCGATCATGTGGCCGGCTTCGACGAACTCCTTCTCTTTCAGAGAGAGCACCTGGCCGCGAACGAGGCGCGCCAGCCCCACCCACGCGATGATGGAGAGCGAAACGAACAGGAGCAGCAGGCCATTGAGCGCCTGCCCGATCGGCGTCTCGCGCAGCGCAGCCATCACGATGATGAAGAAGAGCAGGTCCGGGAACGCATAAAGGATATCGGCCATGCGCATCAGGATGTTATCGATCCAGCCGCCTTTGTAGCCCGACAAGAGACCGATCGAGATGCCCACGATCAGGATGATCAACGTGGGGATCAGTCCAACCACCATCGACACGCGCGCACCGTAGATGGTCCGGCTGAGCACGTCGCGACCCAAGCTGTCCGTGCCGAGCAGGAACGCCGGGTCGCCCCCCTGGCCAGTCGGCCCCCTCTCAACCCAGGCCGGAGGCAGATACCGTTTCCCGTCATAGATCTTCAGTGGGTTATGGGGTGCCAGGAGCGGTGCGAAGATCGCTACCAACGCAAACAGGATGACCACGATCGCGCCGCCTACCGCAGCCTTGTTCCTCAGCAGGCGGTGCCAGGCGTCGCTCCACAACGAACGCGGGGGGCGCTGGATGATCTGAAGCGTTGCCGCATCAGCGGCAGAAACAGCCTGTGCGGTCATAGGATTCAGTCTCCCACCTTGATGCGTGGATCGAGGAAGCCATACACGAGGTCCACCGTTAGATTGGCCAGTGCAACCAGGAACGCATAGATCAGGGTCGTCCCCATGATCATCGAATAATCGCGTTGCTGGATGGAGATGACGAAATTGCGACCCATGCCTGGGAAGGCGAACATCTGCTCGATGATGAAAGACCCCGTCACGAGGGCTGCAAGCGCCGGGCCCAGGATGGTGACCACGGGGATCAGCGAGTTGCGCAGCATGTGACGCAGCACCACGACCCGTTCCTGCAACCCCTTCGCACGCGCGGTGCGAATGTAGTCCATCTGCATGACTTCCAGCATGGTGGACCGGGTCAGCCGGGTGATATACGCGAAAGTTCCGAACCCCAGGATCGACGCGGGCACGAGCCATGCGCCGGGACTGCTCCAGTCCTGCTGCACGATCTTGACCAGCTTCAGCCGGCTGGCAAAAATGATGATGAAGAAGATCGCGAGGACAAAGCTGGGCACGGATATCCCGACCGTCGAGATGAAGAGCGAGATATAGTCTACGATGCTATTTCGTTTGAGAGCAGCAATGATGCCCAACGGGATACCGAAAAGCGTGGCGATCCCTGCTGCAACCAGGCCAAGGCGCAGCGAATAGCCGAACTTACTATCCCAGAACGGCTTGCCTTCTGATGGCACAAACAGGATATCCTGAACATCCAGACCACGCTGGCGATAGGACGGGCCCAGATCACCTCGCAGCAAACCCCCAACGTAATTGAAGAACTGGCTGTCGAGGGGATTGCCACCTTCGGTATTGAAGAACAGGGGTTTGGTAAGCCCGAAGCGCTCGTTCAACAAGACCTGAGTCTTTGCATCCACCTGGCGCGCGCTCAGGTCGCGATCCCAGGGCCCCCCCGGCGCGGCGTGCATCAATATGAACGTAATCAGCGCCACGAAGAAGAGTGTGGGAATCATGTATAGCAGGCGCCGAACTATGTACGTGGCCATCCCTACTCCTGATTGGCAGGATGGCCGGACTCCTTCCGAAGTCCGGCCTCCGCTGCTCATGCTATTGAACGGGAGGTATCGTCAGCTCGCTGACGTCCTCCCGTTGCATCTGACTACTTCTGAATGTCGACCGTGATCGGCGTGATGTCGCCGGGCCAACCAGCATCCTGCGGTGTCTTCTGGACGCCCGTCACCCACGGCTTGATCAGGTAGGAGTTGACGTTGTTCCAGAAGAACGCGACCGGAGCGCCATCCGTGAGGAAGCGCTGCGCATCCGCGTACATCTGAGCGCGCGTGGCGGGATCCGCTTCCGTGTCCGCGGCATCCAGCATCTTGTCCAGCTCGGGATTCGAGTACCCGATGCGCTGGCCGAACGCGCCGGTCTTCCAGTAGACGCTCAGCCAGTTCTGCGGATCCGGGTAGTCCGCGCACCAGCCCAGGATGTAAGCGAGCGGCGAGGTTTCGATGTCCTTGGTGAGCGACGTGTAGGTGGTGGGCTCGACCGGGTCGAGCGTCACCTCGACGCCCAGGACGTCCTTCCACTTCGCTGCCAGCCATTCGTAGCGGGTGCGGTTGCGCGGGGAGTCCGAGAAGGTCAGCTTGATGGGCGGCAGCGCTTCGATCGAGCCGTAGGAGGATTCCGCGATGGCCTTCTTGGCCGCCTCGGGATCGAACGCAAAGCGGCTCTCCTCAGCATCGAAACCAGGGAACCCGGGCGGGATCCAGGTCAGCGCCGGCGAACCGAGGCCGGACAGAACGTCCCGGACCCAGGTCTCACGATCGAGCGCGTAGGCAAACGCCTCGCGCACCTTCTGATCGGTGAAGGGCTCCTTCAACTGGTGGAACATCAGGGCATACGTGCAGGAGCCGGGGTAGATATTGGCTTCCTGGCTCAGCACGGGATCGGCCTGAACCACGGCGAGATCCTCAGCCGCGAGCGGAACGATGTCGAATTCGTCGTTCTTGTAGGCCTCGAAGGCAACCGCGCTATCCGTAATGTAGGAGTACTCGATGTCGACCTTGCCAACGCCATCGAAGTAGAACTCGTTGGGCGTGAACCGTGCACGAACGAAGGGCTCAAGGCTGGCCAGCACGTACGGGCCATTGCCGGTGTGGTACTTGGAGCTGTTCCACCACTGCTCGCCACCTTCGGTGATGTTCTCTTCCTTGGCCGGGAAGGTCACCCACAGACCCAGGACCGTGTGGAAGTACGGGGCCGGCTTGGAAAGCTTGACCTTCAGCGTATTGCAGGCCGCATCCTCGTATACGGGATCGACGCAGGCGGCGCCGTCAGCATGCAGAGCCTGAATGCTCTCATCCACGACAGCGGCCGCAGCCTCGCACGCGTCACCTTCACAGCCGCGCCATTCCGGCGCACCCAGGATCTCGTCGGTGATCGCCGCATACTCACCCGCGGTTTCCGGGTTGACATTGCGTTGCAGAGAGTACTCGAAGCGAGCCGCATTCAACAGGCTGCCGTCGCTGTATTTCGAGTCTTCGCGCATGGTGAAGGTGAGCTCGGTGAGGTCCGCGCTGTACTCCCACTTCTCCGCTGCTCCGGGAACCGTGTTGAGGTCCTTGTCGAGGCTCGTCAGGCCCTCGTAAATCATCTGCAGGTGAGCGATCTCGTTGACGAACGAGCTCTTCTGCGGATCGATGATGTCGGGGTAAGAACCGAGGTTGATGCGCAGCACCTTTTCTTCTGCTACCGGCACTGCGGTCGCAACGACCTCAACGACCTTCTCGACTTCCTTGACCGTCTCGACAACCTGCGTCTCGACGACCTTGACTTCCTTCTCGACGACCTGCGTCACGACCTTCTCGACGACCTGCGGTTGAGGCGCAGGGCACGCCGTCAGGACCATGCTGGCAACCAGCAGGACACCGAGCACGACCGACCACTTCTTGAGAGACATGTCTCCTCCTACTGTATGTGGTATGTGCTGAAAAAACCAACCATCGACGCGCCCCAAGTGCGAGCGCATGCATCACCAAAGACCCAGTTCAGCGGCGTTCACCACCCCCCTTCATTGCGGATAAAGCCAACAGGCCACAAAATGGCCGTCGCCATAGTCCTTGAACACAGGCTCTTGCTCCCGGCACACGTCCATCGCTTTCGGACAGCGCGTGCTGAAGTTGCATCCCTTGGGCGGATTGGCAGGCGAGGGAACGTCGCCCTCGAGAATAATGCGCTTGCGTTTCTCTTCGACGGCCGGATCGGGAATCGGCACCGCGGACAGCAATGCCTGGGTGTAGGGATGCATCGGGTTGCGATACAATTCATCGCGATCCGCAAGCTCCATGATCTTGCCCAGGTACATCACTGCAATGCGATCGGAAATGTGCCGCACCACCGAGAGATCGTGGGCGATGAAGAGATAGGTGAGGTTGAATTGCGCCTGGAGATCCTCCAGCAGGTTGATAACCTGGGCCTGGATCGAAACGTCCAGCGCGGAGATCGGTTCGTCGCAGACGATGAAAGACGGGTTCACCGCCAGCGCGCGCGCAACGCCGATGCGCTGGCGCTGTCCGCCAGAAAACTCGTGCGGATAACGGTTAATGAAATAAGGGTTGAGTCCGACGACCTGCAGCAGCTCCCTGACCCGTTCCAGGCGCTCAGAGCGGGTGCCGATGTTGTGCACCTCCATCGGCTCGGACACGATGCTGCCGACCGTCATGCGGGGATTGAGCGATGCATACGGATCCTGGAAGATCATCTGCATCTGCCGCCGCATCTTCCGCAGCTCCTCGCCCTTCATGTTGACGAGATCTTTGCCCTCGAATTGGACGGTGCCGCTGGTCGGCCTGTAAAGCTGAAGGATCGAGCGGCCGGTTGTCGACTTGCCACAACCTGATTCGCCCACCAGTCCCAGCGTCTCACCTGGGTAGATATCGAAGTCCAGGCCATCAACCGCCTTCACATCGCCCACATGGCGTTGGAGGATGCCTCGCCGGATGGGAAACCACATCTTGAGATCACGCACTTGAACCAGGGCGCGTTCCGCGCCATCGCTGTTATGTTTCGTCATGCCGCACCCTCACCTTCGGAGGCGACTGGGGCTAGTTTGGTCACGTCGACGTGACAAGCCACCTTATGGCCCGGCGCGACCGGCTCCATCCGGGGATTATTGGTCGCACAAATATCGATTCGATACGCGCACCGCGCGTAGAAGGGGCAGCCCTTGGGCAGCTCGATCAGGTCAGGCGGCAGGCCTTCGATGGAGGTCAGGCGGTGTGCGCGGCCGACGTCAAGGCGGGGCAAGGATCCGAGCAAGCCGATCGTATAGGGATGCCGCGGGTTCGCATACAGTTCCTTGACCTGCGCCTCTTCGACGATGAAGCCCGCATACATGACGACGACGCGATCTGCCAGCCCCGCCACGACACCCAGGTCGTGGGTGATCCAGATGATGGCCATGCCGATCTCGTCGCGCAGGCGCTTCACCAGGTCCGCGATCTGAGCCTGGATGGTTACGTCGAGCGCCGTCGTCGGCTCATCCGCAATCAGAAGCTGCGGGTTGCAGCTCAGCCCCATCGCGATCATCACGCGCTGGCGCATGCCGCCCGAGAATTGGTGTGGATAGTCATCGAGGCGTTCCGCCGCGCGCGGGATGCCGACCAGCTCCAGCAACTCCACGCTGCGCTTGCGCGCCTTCTCCTTATCCATCCCAAGATGCAGCATCAGGGCTTCTGAGATCTGGAACCCGATTGTGAGAACGGGATTGAGGGAGGTCATGGGGTCCTGGAAGATCATCGCGATGCGATTGCCGCGCACCTGCCGGATCTCGTCGCCCGACATCTTGAGGAGGTCTTTGCGATCTTCCCCCGTGCCGAACCAGACCTGTCCGGCTGTGACTTTTCCTGGCGGCATCGGAATCAGCCGCAACAGGGACATAACACCGACACTCTTGCCGCAACCGCTCTCACCTACAATCGCCAGGGTCTCCCCTTCATCCAGGTGATAGGTGATGCCGTTGACCGCGTGAACAACACCATCTTGAGTGAAGAAGCGCGTTTCCAGGCCCTTCACCTCCAACAATCTACTCATCCATCTCCTCCGGGCGGGCCAGGGGTCAGATTCAGGAGTGGAGAGATCATAGCACAGCGATAATTGGGTGTCAAATGAATTGTGATTGAAGGCAAATGAGCCCACAAATACGTAGGAGGGCAGGTTGGGGGCACAGCATGCTGCGTCCCCAACCCAACAGGGAATTGCCCTAGTTGGAGCTCGACGTTGCCGTCACGCCGGAGGCTGCCACCAGGTGGCAGGCCACCCAGTGATCCGCGGACTTCTGCTCGAACGCCGGCTCCACCTGGCTGCAGATGTCCACCGCGATCGGGCAGCGCGGGTGGAACCGGCAGCCGGAAGGCGGACGGAGGGGCGAAGGCACGTCGCCCGTTAACACGATCCGTTCTCGTCTCACCTTGGGGTTGGGGGTTGGGATCGCGCTCAGCAACGCCTGCGTGTATGGATGCAGCGGGTTGCGATAGAGCACCTCGCGCTGCGCGATCTCCACCATCTTGCCCAGGTACATGACGCCGATCCGGTCGCTGATGTGTTCCACCACGCTCAGGTTGTGCGCGATGAAAAGGTACGTCAACCCATACTCCGCCTGGAGCTTGTTTAGCAGGTTCAGCACCTGCGACTGGATCGATACATCCAACGCGGACACCGGCTCATCGCACACGATGAACTTCGGCCTGAGCGCCAACGCCCGCGCGATCCCGATGCGCTGACGCTGCCCGCCGCTGAACTCATGTGGGTAGCGCCGCGCATGGTATGGGTTCAACCCGACCTTTGCGAGCATCTCGGTCACGATCTCGGCACGTTCCTTCGCGTTACCGATGCCGTGAATCTGCAGCCCTTCGCCGATGATCTCACCCACCGGCATACGCGGATCAAGCGAGCTGTACGGATCCTGAAATACGATCTGCATGTTCCGCCGCAGCGCCTTCAGCTCCGCGCCCCGCTTGCTGAACACATCCTCCCCATCGAAGAACACCGTGCCCGCGGTCTGCGGTGTCAGGCGCAGGATCGTTCGCCCGATGGTCGTCTTGCCGCAGCCCGACTCTCCCACCAGGCCGAAGGTCTCGCCTTCGCGCACCCGGAAGCTCACCCCATCCACCGCCTGCACCCACGCCTTCACACGCTGGAGCAGGCCTGCGCGTACCGGAAAATACTTCTTCAGGGAATCCACCACCAACAGGTCCCTCTGAGGCGTCGTGATCCCGGTCATGACTGTGCCTCCCCCGCCATCTCGACCACTTCCATGACTTCATCCCCGAAGAAGTGCCAGTCTGCCCTGCCCACCCCGGCCCACTGATCCATCGTTTCGGGCAGGCGCATGTGGCACCGCACCTTGTGTCCGGGCTGAACCTCGTCCAGCCTGGGCATCTCTGCAACACAGACCGGCTTCGCATACGGGCAGCGAGGGTGAAACTTGCAGCCAGGCGGCAGGTTGATCAAGTTCGGGACGCTACCCGGAATCACTGCCAGTGTATCGCGCACCTCGCCCAACACCGGGATGGCTGCCAGCAGTCCCTCCGTATACGGATGCAGCTGCGTCTCGAACAGCGTGTTGACGTCCGTGTATTCAACGATCTGACCCGCATACATCACCGCCACGTTGTCGGCCATCTCCGCAATCACGCCCATATCATGCGTAATCAGCAGGATCGCGGTTCCGGTCTCCGTTCGCAGCCGCCGCATCAGGTCCAGGATCTGCGCCTGGATCGTGACGTCCAGGGCCGTAGTCGGCTCGTCCGCAATGAGCAGGTCCGGCACCGTCGAGAGGGCCATCGCGATCATCACGCGCTGCGCCTGCCCGCCGGAGATTTCGTGCGGGAAGTTCCGCGCGCGTCCTTCGGGGTCAGGGATGCCCACCTTGCGGAACATCTCGACTGCCTGCTGCCAGGCCTCCTCACGGTTCAGCCCCTGGTGGATCTCCATCACCTCGGCGACCTGCGCGCCGATCTGAAACACTGGGTTCAGGCAGCTTGTCGGCTGCTGGAAGATCATCGATATCTCGTTGCCGCGAATCTTGACCATCTCTTCTTCGGTCACCTGCGTCAGGTCACGGCCTTTCAGCAATACCTTCCCGTCGACGATCTTCCCCGACCCGCCCAACAGGCGCATGATCGACAGCGAGGTCACGCTCTTGCCCGAACCGGATTCCCCCACCAGCCCCATCACTTCTCCTTCGCGGATCGCGAAGTCGACGCCGTTCACGGCCTGGACCACGCCGTCCTCGGTAAAGAAATGCGTGTGGAGGTTTTCAACCTTGATGAGTACCTTGTCTTTCGACTGATCGTTTGGCATGCTTGCTAAGCCTTCTCTATCGCTTCAACCGCGGGTCGAGCGCATCGCGCAGGCCATCGCCGATGAAGTTGAAGCCCATGGACACGATCACCAACGGGATGCCCGGCACCAGTGGCAGCCACGGATGCTTGAACATATAGGCCCGCGCAAAATCGAGCATGTTGCCCCAGGTCGGGGTCGGATCCTGCACGCCCAGGCCCAGGAAACTTAGCGCTGACTCCAGGACGATTACGCCTCCTAGGGAAAGGCTGGCGTTCACCAGGATCGGTGCGATGCCGTTCGGGATGATGTGCCGGAAGATGATGCGCGCATCGGACGACCCCGCGGCGCGCAGCGCCTCCACGAAGTCCTGCTTGCTGAGGGTCAGCGCCATGCCCCGCATCAGGCGGAACGCGCCCAGCCAGCCGAAGAGCACGAGAATCAGGATCAGCACCACCACCTTCTGCGCCTCCCGCTCCGGTGCGAGCAGCAGCGCGCTCAGCAGGCTGTTGACAAACCCCGGCATCGGCAGCACCACGTCGCGCTTGAGCAGGATCGCGGAGATGATCAGCAAGATCGGCAGCTGCGGAATCGTTAGCATGAACTCGTTAATGCGCGAGAGGACCATGTCCACCCGGCCGCCATAGAAGCCGGCCACCGCACCCAGCAGGGACCCGAAGGTCTCGCTGATCAACACCACCAGGAACGCGATGGTGAGTGACACGCGCGCCGCATATAAGACCCGCGTAAACAGGTCCCGACCCAGGTGATCCACACCGAGGATGTGCATGCGTCCGTCTCTGCTGACCGTGCCGGGCGGCGCCGGGCGCTCGGGGGAGGATACATCGATGGCATCGCGCGGGAACGTCGTGATAACGGGAGCGAGCAGGGACGCAACGAAAATGACCAGGAGCAGGATGGCCGAGATAACCGCCAGGCGGTGGCGCCGGAAGCGACGGAATACGACTCTCGCCTGGCTCTCCTGGGTCGCGTCCTCTGCCCTGCTGCTCGGTCCGATGGTGCGAGCGGTTGCTGTCATAGTATCTGTCCTCGTCTGCCTATGAGAACTTGATGCGGGGATCGACGATCGTGTACAGGATATCGCCGATGAGCGTCGCGATCACCGTCAGCAGAGCGGTAATGAAGATGAAGGCCAGGGCCACGTTCCAATCACTGCGCTGCAGCGCATCGTAATACAACCGGCCCATGCCCGGCCAGGCAAACACCGTTTCCGTGATGATCGCTCCCGCAAACAAACCTGGCAGCGCCAGCACGACGATCGTCACAAAGGGGATCAGCGCGTTGCGCAGCGCGTGCTTGAGGATCACAACTCGCTCGTACAACCCCTTGGCCCGCGCGGTCCGCACGTAGTCCTGCCGCATCACTTCCAGCATCGAAGAACGCACGAAACGGCTCCACGGCGCCATGTTGAAGAAAGTCAACACGCCCACCGGCATCAGCAGGTGCAGGAACTGGTCGAACGCACTGCCCGGCTGCACCGTGGGGAGCCACGAGGCGACTTCATAAGAGCGCACCGACTCCCTGAGTCCCGGCGGCAGCCGCGGCACCCACGGAATGGTATCCACCAGGAAGACCGGAAACACGGAAAAAAACAGTATCAGCAGCAGTGCGAAGAAGAAGGTCGGCATCGCAGAGCCGATGAAGGATACGGTCGTAAAAAAGTAATCGAATTTGGAGTACTGCTTGACTGCGCTGTAGATGCCGATCGGCACGCCGAGCAGCAGAGACAGGAGCAGCGAGATGGACATCAACTGCACGGTAGGGCCGATGCGGCTCTTGAGCAAATCGCTGACCGGCCGGCTGCGCGAGATGACCGTCGACAGCCCAAAATCACCGCGCAGGATGCCGTTGCTGCTCCGCACCGGGGGGTGCAGCTCGGGCAGCTCGCTCATATAGACGTAGTCATCGCAGCCGACGATCTTTGGCTGCAGGCCACTGCTTTCGGCCTCATAGACCGGCATATAGCAGCCCACGGGCGTGTTTTCCAGCAATTCGCGGCCGGCCAGCACGATCGGACCTTGCGGCACGCCGACCAGCCAGCGCGAAAACCGCACCGGCCAATACAGGTCAAGCTCGTATTGTGTTCGCAGCCGTGCCAGGTCCTCGCGGGTGATCCGGCGCTGTTGCTGCTGGATGCCGGCCAGCGGTCCCCCAGGCGAGATATTGAACAAGAAATAGACGAAAACCGCCGCCAGGAGGATGACCAGGGCCATCTGGAAGATGCGGCGAATGAGGTAGCTTGTCATGTGGCGCCTCGCGCATGAGCCGGCTTGACTGGCACGCATTAACCCGGCTGAGGATTGCAAAACGGGCGAGCTCATCCCCGGTGAGTTGGCCCGCCCGTTGCTGTTGGCCGTTGTTGCAGAGGCGACCGGCCGGTCGCCTCTGCAAAGGCTTGCTACTTGGTGAACAGGTTGAAGTCGATGTGCTCCCAGGTCGGGCTCGCCATGGTCTCAACCATCAGCTTGCCTTCCTTGGCCGCATCGAGGGCCGCCTGAACCTCGGCGCCCGCACCCAGGGTCGCCTTCTCGAGGTAATCGACATCGCCGCCCAACAGCGCCGCAACCGCGGTCTGGCTGTCGGGGAAGAACTGGATGACGATCCGCTTCAGGGCCGGCGCCGGCGTGTAGTACGGGTTGACCTCAAAGGTCATGCTTTCGCCCTTTTTCCACTCGGTCAGCATAAACGGGGCCATGGACATCGGCTTCTCGGCAATCTCGGGCAGGGTGGCCCACTCGGCTGCCGGGACCTCTGCCAGCTTGCGGCCGTCCGCGAGAACCTGGTGGCTCGGGTAGAAAGAGAATTGATTCAGGAAGTACAGCGAGTACTGCGAGCCGGGCACCCACTTGATGGTGTATTCGAGGCCAGGGCCGAAGGTCACTTCCAAGGTCTGATCGCAAACCTCGAATGTGGTGGCACCGGACTCCTTGTCGCAGTCGATCTTGTGGCCCAGCTCCATGTCCGCAGCCGAGCCCTTCGTGCCGTCGCTCCAGGTGTATTCCTTGAACTTGTACGTGCTGGTCAGTTGCTTCATCTTGACCGTGGAGCTGCCGTCGTATTCGACCTCGTTGCCGTCCGCATCAAAGACCTTGACGCCCGCAGCCAGCTCGACCGGCTCGCCTTCAACCGAGTAGACCATATCGCCGGCCTTGACCTCGACGACCTCGTTCACGGACAGGCCGCTCTCGATCGTGCTCAGCGGATCCTGGATGCCCGGCTGGTAGTCATAATCGAACTGGGAGTTGACGTTGGAGACGCCCAAGTAATACGCCTGGCGGGCGACCGCGGCGGACTCGAGCAGGCTCCACATGGAAGCCGGCTCCTGGGAGAAACCGATCACGACGGTGTCGCCGCCGTCTTTCAGCTTCCAGTCCGCGGCGCTCACGATCGCATATTCGGTCGGGGAGGTGCGGATGCCTTCCAGGTTAGGATTCCAGGCTTCCGCCTCCAGGCGCTGGAACACCGGCAGCGAGACCATATCCTTGGCGAACTCCTGCTGCACGATGTCGTAAGCGGTGATGCGTTCCTCACGATCCAGCGTGTTGTTCGCCTTCACGATCGCGTTGCTGGCCGCCTGATTGCACCAGCCCATGTAGTTCTGGCCTACCCAGTTGTTGCTGGGGAGCGGGATCTGGTCGCAGGCGTAGAGGGTGCGGCCCTTCGGATCGGATTCACCGACCCAGGCGTACGCGCCCAGTTCCATGTCGCGGCGGGCCAGGCCCGTCGTGTCGCCGAACCACCAGGACGCCGGGGTGAACTGGGTGATCAGCTGGATGCCGCAGTCGGCCAGGTTCTGCTGAGCTACGGCAGCCCACGTCTGGCGGAACTGTGCGTTGGTGGTCGTGAACTTCAGGGCCAGCGTCTCGCCGGCCTCATTGGTGCGAACAGCTTCGCCCTCGCCCAGCTTCCAGCCGGCCTCGTCGAGCAGCTTGCCGCCGGCTTCGGGGTCAAACGGGTATTCCTGGTAGCCACCCTTGTACGCCCAGTGGGTCTTCGGCAGGAAGGTGTCCATCAGCAATTCGTTCTGCTGCTCCGGGGAAAGGAACGAATAGACAGAGGCGATCAGGTCATTGCGATTGATGCAGTGGGCGATGGCCTGGCGAACGCGAACGTCGCTCAGGATCGGATGCGGGGTGGTGTAGTCTTCGGCCGCAACCTCTTTCACGACCTCGACTTCCTTCTCGACTTCCTTCACGACTTCCTTGACCGTCTCGACGACCTGCGTCTGGACGACCTGGACCTCTTCCTTGACGACCTGGGTCACGATCTTCTCGACAACCTGCGGCTGGGGCGCCGGGCAGGCGGTCAAGACCATGCTGACGACCAGGAGTACGCCAAGCAGTGCCGACATCTTCTTAAACGACATGTTTTCTCCTCCCTGAGTGAGTAGAAAGTGGACTCCGGACACGTTGAATTGGTTGATCCAGCTCGTGGAGGCCACAAGCCTGGGCAGAACGGACCCTTGAGAACGTGGTCGCTCCTTGAGTCCAGGACAGCAGGGACGCACTCCTCCCTGCAAAGGTAAGTAACATTAGCATGGAGGCTAGCGAATGTCAAGTCAGAGACGAGTAATTTGGCTCTGACATCTGAGAGAAATGCCGTCTATCCGCCACCGACAGGAGGGAAGAGAGCCAGCGTATCCGTATCGTCGACGGAGGATTGGAGCCCATCGAGGTATGCAACTGACCGGCCGTTCAGGAGGATCGTGACGTACCCGGTCAGCCGGCCATCCGCATCCCATAGTTTCTCCCCTAATGCGGGGTGGCGCTCGATCAGCCGCTCGAGGACGCTGCCCACCGTCGCGTCGTGCGATACGGGCATGTCGTGGATCGCGCCGTCCATCAAATCGCGGAGCGTCGCGTAGACTCGGATTCGCATGCTGCCTCAGCTTCCTGCCTGGCGGGCCGGGCTGGGCCGGCCCGCGGCCGTGAAAGTCAATGTGCTGCCAAGGAAGACCTGCTCGCCTCCACGGCCCTTCACCGGCGCCCAGAGGTCCTCGCGCATCTGGCTCAGCTCCACGTGTTCTGCGCCTGCCTCGGTCGCCAGGCCCGCCACGTGCCCCTGCATCACCAGCTCGGCATGGCGCACGGCCGCCTCCAATCCGCGGAAGTCGGCCGGACCACCGGGCAGACCGTGCACCCGCACCACCCCATCGCCATCCAGCGGGTTGAGAACGATCTGAACGCGCTGGATGATGCTGCCCGAGACCGCGCCGACCGCGTTGGCAACGTCGGAATGAGGCGGAATCACCAGCTCCGTGTGCAAAACAGCGGCCGCCTGCGGAAGATAGGCTGCCACTGGCGCGCCGATGGCCACCAGGGGCCGCCGCAGCGTTAGCGTGCAGCCGAGTTCACTGGATGAAGCATCCTGAGCGGCGCTTCCCAAGGGAGCATCCTGAGCGGAGCCGCGCAGCGGCGCAGTCGAAGGATCCTTCGACTCCACTTCGTTCGGCTCAGGATGCCCGTTCAACGCCCGCGTCAGGAGTGCCCGCCCCGCCGGCTCGTGCTCCCAATCGGGTCGCCCGGCCTCATCCTCCAGCACCTTGTTCACCACCTCGGTCGCCACCCGCTGCGAAAACTGCCGGACCACCGTCTCGCAGAACGCGGTGACGCTGATGCGGAGGCGCCTTGCGAGCAGTGTAGCCGCCAACCGCGACGCCTCCGCGTCCCATCGTTCGAAGTCGCCCAGCACATGCAGAGCATCTGTGGGTGTGAAGGCCGCGCGGCGCAGCAGTCCCCGCGCCTCGAGGCCCGCAGCCCGGCGCCGTGCCAGCACACCGATGCGCGTGCGCTCGACGAGCTCAGCCGCCTGCACCGGTCCATCGCTGACCCGGTGGAGGATTTCCTCTTCGGTGGCATCGAGCAAGCCCCTGGCGGAACGGCCCGGGGCCATAAATTCAACCAGGTCATCATCCCAGCGCGTCCGGGCTTCGGCCGCCAGCTCTCGCAACACAGGAACGATTTTCGGGTGTTCGCTGGCCAGCAGGCACAGCGGGATCGCGCGCTGGGGGCCGATCAGCAGCTGGCCATCCGGGCCAACGCGCACGTGGCTGTCACCGCCCAGGCCCGTCGTGTGGACATCCACTGCCTGGATCATCGTGCGCCAGCCACCCACGCGCGCGCCGTTCACGTTGAGCACCGGCCAGCCACCCTTGAGCGCGGCGATATCCGTGGTCGTCCCACCGACGTCCACCGTCCACACGTCGCGGCGACCGGCCAGGTGCCACGCGCCCACGACGCTGGCCGCCGGGCCTGAGAGAACCGTCTCGATCGGTCGCCGCCTGGCGAAGTCGGCGCGCACCAGCGACCCGTCGCCCTTGACCACCATCAGCGGCGCGTTGATCTTCCGCCGGGCCAGGGTGGACTGCACCGCTGCCAGCAGCTCGGCCAGAGGCGCAATGAGATGAGCGTTGAGCGCCACGGTCGTCGCACGGCGCACTGCGTTGAGCTGGCTGGTCAGCTCGTGGCCGCAGGTCACCGGCGCGCCGGCCAGTTCTTCGACAAGCTCCCTGACGCGTAGCTCATGCGCTGGGTTGCGAACGCTGAAATAACCCGAGACGGCAAAGGCTTCGACCCACTCTTTGCGCGCCAGGATGGCCTCGCGCGCGGCGGCCTCATCAAGCGGCGCCACCTCGTCACCCAGCCCATCATGGCCACCCGCCAGGTAGACGACATCGTCGGTGGCAAGCTCGCGTTCGAAGCCGTACTCGTGCATCAGCTCTTTATCATAACCGATCAACAACAGGCAGACGCGGCCCCGCTGGCCTTCGGCCAGGGTGTTGGTCGCCAGGGTCGTCGACAACGAGACCAGGGTGATGTCCTCCGCAGCAGTCCTCGGTCCGCCGGCGACAGCCGCGTCGAAGATGGCGCCGATTGCAGCGTCGATGCCCAATGAAAGATCGTGCCGCGTCGTCAGCGCCTTGGCGCCCGCGATGACGCAGCCTTCGGGATAGGTCACAAAAACGGCGTCGGTGTATGTGCCGCCCGTATCAATGCCGAGTGCGATGCCCATGCTGCTCCTGAAATGCCTGCCTTTGCAGAAAACGGCTGCACCGGTCATCGGACCCGTGGCAGCCGCGAAACATCCTCAATTCTACGCTCCATCGGTCCTCTTCGGAATGATCTTCCTCATATGCCCCCGGATGCGTGCCTTTTGGTACTTGCGCCATTTTGTGGAACAGGAGGAGATAGTGTAGCATACAGTGCACCCAGTCAGAATACCGTTGTAGCACTGCCGCTCGATTGGGTGCATCTGTCAGCGAAACGATCCATCGCTGGGCGCCGCCCACCATGGCCGGTGTCGCGATCCAGCCTCTGTCCCGAGGCTGCGCGGCGGCCGGGCGCGTCCCTCATTGCCAGGAGGTGAGCCCGACCAGAGATTCTGAACCCCAGCACAGACCGTACATTGTCGTATCGAAAGTGTAAGCTTCAGTTTGAGGTAAAGGAGGGACCATGAAGCACTGGGCCAAACTGGCCGCTGCCCTGGCCGTTGTCGCGTTGCTCGCCGGCGTGTTGTTCGTCGTCGCATACGCGGAACAAGGGGCAGCGCCGGTCGCGCAAGAGGTGGTGGTAGACACCGCCAACCCCGTCGTGCCAGCCCTGAAAGACTGGCAGGCTTCACCCCATGCCGACGCGAAATCCGAATCGTTCCGGCACTGGGATGAAGAAGATCCGCAGGAAGTTCCCGTCTCCTGCGCTAAGTGCCACAGCTCCGCCGGCTACCAGGACTTCCTGGGCGCTGACGGCAGTGCGGCCGGCAAGATCGACAAGGCCGCTCCGGTCACCACCGTGGTCGACTGCGTCGCGTGCCACAACTCAGCCACCATCGCCAAGGACAGCGTCGTCTTCCCATCCGGGGTCGAGATTGCCGGCCTGGGCGACGAGGCCCGCTGTATGGAATGCCACCAGGGCCGTGAGTCGAAGATCAGCGTCGACAGGCAGATCACCGACACCTTCAAGCTCACGGACAAAGACCTGGACACCGTGGTCAAGCCACTGGTGACGACCACTGACGGCAAGACCGTAACCACGACCTTCGGCTTCCGAAACGTTCACTACTTCGCGGCCGCAGCCACCCAATACGGCACGCTCGCCAAGGGCGGCTACGAATACGAAGGCATGAGCTATGACGGCAAGTTCGACCACCCCGCGCCGTTCAACACCTGCAATGGCTGCCATGACCCGCACAAACTCGCTCTCGATGTCACAGCCTGCGCTACC
>CAYLZG010000021.1:0-11271 GCA_964387985.1 uncultured Anaerolineales bacterium
CGCGCCGTGACCAGATCACCCAGGTGTACTGTGAGGCCACAAAACCGAACATCGGCTGGCTGCAGGCGGACTATGACGCGGCAACCGGCGCTTACGCCTGCGATTTCGGTGCGGAGGGCTGGGACCTGATGCCCGGCACCGACATGAGCGTCCGGTACCGCGATGATGATGGGGACATGGTGGTCAACGAGCGCCAAAGCCAGTGGGCGCGGGCGGACACCACCAGGGACTTTGTCGGCGGCGTCTTTGGCCGCGGGGTCACGATGCAGTTCACCGTTGAAGATTCAACGGGCGCGACCAAGGCCAGCGGCAGTGCGGTCGGCAGGCCTGATGGCTGGGTGGACGACGTTTGGGTGGACGCAGACCTGATCCCCGGCGATCGCGTGCACGTGACGACGGATGACGGCTTCGACGCGTGGATGACCCTGGTCGACATCCAGGGCCGCATTAACCCCGAATCGGACACGATCACCGGCCGCGTATCCGGCGCGCCCTTGCCTGCCAGGGGGCTGGCGGTGCTGCACAATCCTTTCGCTGAGGTCTGGCATGACCAGGATTTCGACATCGCGGCCGATGGCTCGTTTACTGCGGACCTCAACCCGCACGACATCCTCGCGGGCGACGATGCGGAGATCTGGTACGTGGATCCCAACGGGAACCGTCCGGGCGCGTGCCTGGACACCCTGCGCACCGAGACGAACTATGCCGGGGATTATGTCGTGTTGAACACGGCCCCCAACGTGCCATTCACGGTGACAGTGGCCCGATCGACCGGCGAGGTCAAGGCTCAACTTACGGGCATGAGTGACGCCGGTGGTGAGGTGCGCGGTTGGGAGGAGCAGTGGTACAACATGTGGTCACCGGCGCATCCTGACATCGAGATCGGTGACAGCGTCACATTTGAGGCCGACGGCTACACCAAGATCGTGCAGCCGGTGGCTGAGATCCGGGCGGCCGCCAATGTGGGCAGCGACCGCATTACCGGCCAGATCTTCGCACCGGGCATGACTGAACCCTTGCCAACCTGGTGCTCCGTGTGGGTTGACAATGGCCCGCCCAGTGTGAACGCGCAGCCCCACCGCGTGAATGGGGACGGCGGCGCGTTCACCTGCGACTTCGGCGCGGTTGGCTGGGACCTGCTTGTGGGACAACACGTAGCCGTTGGGTTCCTGAACCCGAACAGCGACACGATCTACAACAGCTTTGAGGTAGAAAACGCGAAGATATATCTGCCGCTGGTCCGGCGCTAGACGGGGCGGCGCAGGCGGAGGCGCGCGCCGGCTTCCAGTAACATGACCCAGGTGCCGGGCACCTTCGGAGGTGCCCGGCACCTGGCGGCGAGAGGCGCAGCGCGGCCATCTACCGCCCCCGCAAAGGTGCCCGGCACCTGACAACAAGAGCTGTCTACGCTCCCCGCAGATATGCGCGGAGCGCCTTCACCGTGTAGGGTTCGACCGGCAGGCGCAGCGCCTCATCCACGGTAACCCAGGCGTAGTCCTCCGCCTCGTCGTTCAGCCGCACCTCGGTCGCGTCGGTGCGGCACGCGTAATCAAAGAAGATGAAGTGCCCGGGCCGCCAGAACACTGGGTCGAAGATGAACTCCTGCATGCACACGAAGGTGATGTCGCGGATGGCCAGGCCGGTCTCCTCCGCGACCTCGCGACGCAGCGCGGCCTCCAGCGTCTCGCCCAGCTCGACGTGGCCGCCGGGCACGACGTACCGGCCGCCCCACTTGTGCGACCGCATCAGGAACAGGCGGCCCGCCGGATCGAAGATCAGCGCGCCCACGGTGGGTTCGGGATACTGTTGAGCACTCATTGCGGACCAGGCTCCAAAATCAGCGTGTAATAGAAGAAGTTCCCGATCTTCCTGGCCGGCTTCAGGCCCGCCGCGGCCGCCCAGCGGGTTACGGTGCTGGCCTGCGGGTAGTCAGGGTCCAGCAGGATCTCGCTGACGGCCACCCTCCCCGACGGCTTGAGCACCCGGCGGAACTCCCGCAAGGCGCGCACCGGGTCAGGGATCTCGCCGGTCACGGTGATCATGTAGATGACGTCGAAAAACGCATCGGGGTAAGGCAACTCGTACGCGCTGGCGACGCGCGCCTGGATGTTGGTCACGCCCTCCGCATCCGCGCGCGCCTGCAGCCGCTCGATCATCTTCGGCTCGATGTCGACTGCATGCAGGCTCCCGGCCGGACCGGTGCGCCGGGCCGCGGCAATAGTGTAGCGACCGTTGCCCGGCCCGACATCCAGCACCGTCATGCCCGGCTCGATGCCGTGCCGGATGGCGGTCGCGTCAGGCGGTTGAAACCGGCGCCGCAGCGGATTGTCGATGAGATTCGCGAGAAACTGCGGGATGGGAAACTTGTGGAACCGCCGTACGGTCCTGATCAGCGTGTGGAAGGCGACGAGGATGACGGGTGCGAGAAGGATGCCTTTGAGCAAGGTGCGCCACATAGCCAACTCCTGGTGTCGTGCTGTATAGAGATCACATTACAAAAGCGCCTCATCCAGCCCGGCGCCGGCCTGGATCAGCTCGGCAAAGCGCTGGGTGAACCTGGCAGCCGGGCCGCCGTCGATGATGTCGTGATCGAACGTCACGGTGAGGCGGAGGTGGGGCCGGCTGCTGACCACCCCATCCTGCAGGACCGGCTTGGCTTCGATCCCACCCACCGTCACCGCGAGCGAATGGCCTGCCAGCGGGATGCCCCATCCGGACACTCTGCCGTACATGCCCACCGAAGTGACCAGCACGGTGCCGTTGAACCGTTTGAGGATCTTGGGCCGGCTCGCGGCCAGGCGGAAGAAGAGCCGCCGGACAGGCCCAGGGATCAGGACGTACCAGCGCAGCCACCGGCCCCACGCCGTGTCGCCGAGCTCCTTCGCCTGCAGCGCCCGGATCTCGCGGTGGATGTCTGCCACCGGCTTGCGGTTGGCGGCCCTGATGACGGTCTGAAGCACCACGGGCTGGCCGGCCTGGCCGCGCTCCACCGGCAGCGACACATCCACATCGTCGAACAGGACCAGCTGGTTGCGCCAGTCGCGGTAGGCGTGCACGTGCTTGTCTTCGTCCACCGCCCTGGCGCAGCAGTACACGAGAAACCCCGTGAATGAGAATGCCTCACCCGTCTGCTCTTTGATTTGCCGGATGCGCTCGCGCGCGGTGGTCACGTCCACTTCGATCAGGCCGTGGATGCAGTGCTTCCGCGCGCCGAGGCTCATCCCGTCGATGACGAGCTGCCGGAAAGGTGCGAGCGGCTCGACAGAGCACGATTCGTTCATGGTGTGGCCTCCGGTCGCAAAAGTCCGTTTGCCAGGATGGCAGGTCATCCGGCATGCAGCACTATTGTACGCCGAAGCTTACGATACGGCACAAGCCGATAGAAAACACACGCAGCGAGTGCTCCCGTTGGTGACCCGGAGCGTGGTCGAAGAATACGGCGCTGGGCCCGCCTGCCTGCTCAGGGTGCATTTAAGGTACATTTATGATATAATGACGGAGCAAGAAGAGGCAAGACCTCGACTCTTGCGATTTCGGTGGTAGCTGCCAGTGTACAGGAGGTACTGATGAATACGATGAGCCTTCGGGTCTGGTCCGTGCTGCTGTTGCTTGCGGTGCTGGTGGCACTGCTGCTCTACGGTGTGGCGGTTGTCGGCGCACAGAACAGCGGTCCGGACGCCAACGAGCGCACCGCCGCACCGCAGGGGGTCGGGTTAACCAACCAGCTGTCTGCCGCGGACGTCGCGGGCCAGTCGCCCAACGGAGCTGGGCTGGACGCTGCCGCACCCGCGGGACAGAACACTTTGCCCCTCGAAGCGATGGTTGGCCGGTCGCCGAATGGCGACGACGCCGCGGGGGAGCCCCTCGTGGCCTCGGCCGGTGTGGAGGCCGTTGCAGCAGCCGGTGGGACGCACTTCTTTATCTCAGAAAACAACTTCAATGGCGCCGCCGCCGACGTCTCCTGCCCAGCCGGCTATCACCTGGCCAGCTTGTGGGAATTGGCTGATGTCACCAACCTGACCTACGCCAACATAGCCGGCGCCAAGCAGCGGACCGACCAGGGAAGCGGGCCGGTTTCCGGCTGGTGGGGCTGGGTGCGCACCGGCGTCGACGCCTCCGTCGCCAACCAAGCGGGCCTTGCCAACTGCAACGCCTGGGCCTCCTCCACGAGCGGCGAATACGGCACCCTCGTCCGCCTGTCGGACAACTGGACATTGGCCGGCACCGCGACCAGCCCCTGGCAGGCACAGACCTGGAGCTGTGGCGGCATCGCCCCTGTCTGGTGCGTGGCGGATTAAGCCATGAAACGCCACTTTCAGCTTGCAAGGAGTTGGGGTGCCAGGCAGGGCTTTACCACCGGCCTGCTGCTTCTGCTCGCTGCCGCAGTCCTGCTCGTCGCGCCCGGGAACACGGCACTAGGCACAGGAGTTGCCGCGCCCGGTTCCGCCACTGCGCCGGGTTCGGCCGCCGCGGTGCCACACCTGGCCGGGGAAAAGCCCCGCTTCTACATCACCAATTTCAGCGTACAGGGCGACGGTCCTGGCGCGGCCTGCGCGCCCGGCTACCACATGGCCAGCCTGTGGGAGATCTTCGACCCGAGCGAGCGAACCTATGCCGCCGATCTTGCGGACGCCAAGACCCGTACGGACCAGGGCAGTGGCCCGGTCGCCGGATGGTGGGGTTGGGTGCGCACCGGCGTCGACGCCTCCGTCGCCAACCAGGCGGGCCAGGCTAACTGCAGCGCCTGGACGTCGA
This sequence comes from uncultured Anaerolineales bacterium, assembly GCA_964387985.1. Classification (GTDB taxonomy): domain Bacteria; phylum Chloroflexota; class Anaerolineae; order CG2-30-64-16; family CG2-30-64-16; genus JALOOB01. Next base: position 4,756 of record CAYLZG010000021.1, read on the forward strand.
ATACAACCGGCCAATACGGCTCTATCGTCCGCCTGTCGGACAATTGGACCGCGGGGGCCAGTGCTATCAGCCCATGGGAGGCCCAGGCATGGAGCTGCGTCGGCACTGCGCCGGTCTGGTGCGCCAGTGATCCGGTCTATGGGATGTTCATCCCGCACCTGAGCAGGTAGCGGACGAGGGCGGCTTGCGGTACGGCTCGGCTTTCTTCCGGTCCGCCGCCAGCCGCTCCTTTGCCCATCTCCGGCGTGCCGCAGTCTGTTCTGACCACAGCGTCCATGAAACGCCCGTCGCATCGGGCTTGAGCGCGGCTTGACTCAGACGCCGGCCAGCTCACGCGCCATGCGCTGGCCCAGCTCCGTGGCGCGCTCGCCCAGCTCGGCCGGCGTAGTGCAGTTGGCGATCACGTACTTGCCGGCCACGACCCCGCCCAGGTACTCGATCTCGCGATCGAACATGACCTGGATCAGATCCGCGTTATTCCCGGCATCCCCGCCGCAGGTGACCAGCAGCGCGGCGCGCTTGCCGGACGCCAGGGAGGCCGCGACCTCGCCGTCCCGCCATTTCACCAGGCAATAGTGGCGGTCCAGCAGGGCCTTGAGCTCCGCGGGGAAGCTCCAGCCGTACACGGGGCTGGCGTAGACCACCAGGTCGGCCGCCAGGATGCGCTTCAGCAGCCGCACCGCGTCGTCCCGCTGGCTGCAGCCGGGCTCGTCCGGCACGCTGAAACAGTGGTCGCAGCCGCGGCATCCCTTGACGCGGTGGTCGGTGATGTTGATCCGGTCGACCTCGTGCTGCCGCCCCACCAGCGATTCGAATGCGGCCAGCACCGCGGCCGTGTTGCCCCGCTTGCGCGGGCTGCCGAGGATGGTGACTATCTTCATACATTCACCCCGGAACGACCTGCAGCGCCTGAGCCTGCGCGGCTGGGGCCACGAGCAGCACGTGGTCTTGGATGTCCCGAAGATGGGCATGCACCGTCTGCACCTCGATCCCGGCCGGCGCATACACCGCGAAGACGACGTTGCGCGTCGCGGCCGTGATCTGTGTCCGCTCGTCCGGGCCGTAGACGATGCTGGAGATCACCCCCGCCCGATCTGCCATGAACATATCCCCCGCTTTGAGCCCTTGCGCCTGGCCGCGCAGCAGCGTATAGCTCTCTTCCCCGCCGGCAACGCCCACGGTGACCGGGAGCTGGAGGTGATCGAGGTCGTGTCCCGCGGTCAGCAGGCAGTTCTTGACCTCGGCCATGAACATCGCCTCCACCAGGCTGGCCACGCTCGGGATCGCCTTGCCCTTGAACGCGATCGAGGCGAGCTGCGACAGCACGTGGTAGGTCTTGTCGAATTGCTTGTAGTAGGTCGTATATGCCGGGATGGGGCCGAAGGTTTCGAGCGCGCGGCGGTCCTGGCCCGCGAACTGGGCGCGCAGGCGCTCTTCCAGGGACCGTTTCTCGGCCTCCAAGCCCGCATGGTGTGGAGGGTTCTCGACGTCCAGCACCGTCAGGAAGCCCGCGTGCGCGCCCGGATAAGCCCTCCGCCACGCCTCAGTCACTTCGAACATCACTGATCTCCTCTCAGCCTGCATCCCCTGTCCGGACAGTTCTCTGTGCCGCTGCGGCTTCCCGGATGAGTCGCAAGACAACATCCGGCCGCCGCGTCGAAAAGGAGATGTCCTGCACGGGACCTGCTTTTCTTCGGAGCGCGATTACAACCCTGGGATACTCCAGGAAATTTAACGAGGCGCGGTATCTGCCGCGAATGCTCATGAAGTGGATCCCTGCGCCTCCATACCGCTTCAATACGTGCAGCTCGTCCAGCCGGCATGCCTCGATGTTGGCCAGCGGCACGGTCCACCTGAAGATACCGAACCCCAGTTTAAGACACTCCGGCGTGAGGCGGATGGTGAGTGTCCTGTAGTTGACGGCGTAAAACAGAAAGAAAGCGCAGAAGCAAGCGAACACAGTCGAGAGCAAATTCCGGCGCCCGGCTTTCACGCGCCATAGCGACAGCAGGAAAAGAATCACCGTGAGCGCCAGAAAGAGCGCTTCGGTCCTGGCCGAAGAAATCTCCTCGCTGTAGAGAGCGCCATCCGTGATGGCGTGATCATTCTGATCGGTTCTCATACGCATCGAAATGGCGGATCAGTGCGACGTGATATTCAGAGCTGAAGCCGCCCGAAGTCCGGCTCCCGCGCAGCAGCAAGGCCTCGTCGCCGGACCGAAAACCGAACCTGCACCAGGCTGCGGGCAGGATCGGCAGCCCGGACTCCGGACTGACGATGACCCAACCATATACCCACTTACCACCCTTTGCCAAACGGGGCACATGGCTCATTGGATGACCGGCCACTTGATTTGCTGTGGCCAGACGCTATAAGGGGTAGGTTCGGACGGATATCACGGGCCGCAAGGAGTTGTGCAAGATGAAACTTTTGGTTTTTGGCGCCACGGGAGGAACGGGACGGGCCTTGCTGGATCAGGGGCTGGCGCAGGGCCATCAGGTGACGGCATTCGTGCGGAACCCTGCCGCATTGGAGCCCCTGGACGGGCTCACGATTGTCCGGGGCAATGTGACGGATGCTGCAGCTGTCAGGCGCGTCTCGGCCGGCCACGAGGCAGTCCTGTCCGCGCTTGGCCCGCGCGGCGGACAGTATGGCGTGCTGCCCGGCGGCATCCGGACCATCCTCGCGGCCATGGGCGAGGCTGGGATCCGGCGGCTGATCCACGTGTCGTCGTTCGGGGTCGGCGACAGCCTGGCGCAGATGGGATGGGTGGCCCGCGCGGTCTTCGTGCCGCTGTTTCTGCGCAAATCCCTTGCCGAGAAGGAGATCGAGGAGGAGATCATCCGCGCCAGCGACCGTGACTGGATCATCGTCCGGCCGGGCGGGTTGGTGGACGGTCCACGGACCGGCGTCTACCGGTGCATCATCGACCCGCAAGTAAAGGTCAGCCAGCCGCGCATCGCGCGCGCGGACGTGGCCGACTTCATGCTGAAAAACCTGGCAGACGAGCAATTCCTGCACCACGCGGTCGGCCTGACCTACTGATATCGTGGCTCAAAAAAACAGATAGCGCGGCACCCGTGCCATGAATGCCCGGTAGGGCTCACCGTACCGCTTCAGGCATGCCTCTTCCTCTGCCAGGACGCCAAAATGCTGCAGCAGCTTGGACATCACCAGCATGAACAAGGCCGCCCATGAGCCAATCGCCAGACAAATCCCCAGGAAGATGACACGCGTGCGGAAGACTGCAAGCACGACTCCGGCGACGGCGACTCCGACGAGAAACGCAATGGTGGCCCACACGACAGGCCCTCCTGGTGGCAAGCCTGATAGCGATTTGATTCACACTCCGATGACTCTCGCTGCATCGAGATGGCGGATCAGTGAGACATGATATTCAGAACTGTGCCGATGACGAACAGCACGGCAAACACACCCCACAGGGCGCGGCTGAGCAGCGCCAGCGGCCACCAGTAAAACATGACAGTCGCCAGGTACAGAAATACATACGGAAACACGATTGACAGGCGCAGCGGGTTGCGCCAGGGGATCTGTCTGAGGTAATCCACCCAATAGCCATAGGCCGCATAGACCAGGAAAATGAAACCGCCCACCCAGAACGACCAGGATTTCCCACCCAGAAACAGGATGATACTGATGACCGCAGCTGGAATACTCAGCGCGTAGATGATCCAGCCGATCTTCAAGGTGTAGGTCTCGAAGAATCGCCTGCGCAGCGCGAAATGGACGATCAGGGCGATCTGAAAGAAGAACGCCCAGGCCACGAACAGTATATCCAGTCGATCCATGCCAGGCATGTTGTCACTTCCAGTCAACCGGCCGCGTTGGATCAGTTCTGCTTCTCCAGGACGATCAGATCGTCGCTCCAGTCAGGGATGAACAGACATCCGTCGTGGTAATCCATGCTGCAGATCAAGGGCAGGTTCAGGTTAAGCGGATTGTTTTCGGCGGGATTGTTGCGCGCGCCCGGCTCGGCTGCCCCCTTTCCAGCGATTGTCGAGATGATCCCGGCGGGGTCAATCATGCGCACCACGTGGTTGTACGTGTCGCCGACGAAGACGTTGCCCGCCTCGTCCAGTGACAGCGCGAAAGGTCCATCGAAACGCGCACTCGGGTCGCTGCCGAACGTGGCCTCCAGCGCCGGGACTCCGGAGATAGCCGGGCCAGGTTCGCCGGTCCCGGCCACCAGCGAAACGACGCCCCGGCTAACCTGGATCCGCCGCACGCAGTAGTTTCTGCTGTCCAGGACGTAGAGGTCTCCCTCCGGTCCCAGGCGGAGGTCGTAGATCCAGTTGAAGCGGGCCTCCTCGAAGGAGACGGTCTCCCGCTGGAAGCCAGGTTGGCCGCTGCCGAGCACCCGCAGGGGCCGTCCAGCGAGGTCGAGCTGCCAGACCCGACAGCCTTCGATCTCGTGCGCCCACACGCTGCCGCCCGGCGAGGCTGTTCCATGAACGCCGTCGTACACGCAGTTGCCGATGTCACGGAAGCCGAGCCTGCCGGTGTCAGCGAACAACTCCACACCTCGCTGCGCGGGCCGGAGACGAAAGATCTGGTTCGTGCCATTGCTCGAAACCAGCAACGAACCGTCCGGCAGCTCGGTGATGTAGTGCGGATGTTTTATGTCAAATGAAATGTGGACGCGGCTCAGGCCTTTGTTCACCGCACCGGCCGTCCAGAGCCACTCGTCCTCAGCGGTGAGCTGGCCCAGCCAGTGCTCGTTGTAGTGGAGGAAGTAGTGTGCACCGCTCCCGCCGTGGAACCCGAAGTTGACGTAGCCGCGCGCCCAGGGCTCTTCCGGCGGGAAATTGAAAATCCGCTTGATGCGCCATTGCATGGTCACCCTCCCATTGCCGCTCCGGTCATTGGTGCGGGCTTGATTCGCCCAGCACGCGCACCACCGCACCGGTGCCATCCTCCGCCCGAATGTGCTCCCCCAGCGCGGCCGCGCGCGCCCGGATCGCCGGGCTGGAGATCGCTTCTGTGAGCGCGGCGGCCAGCCGTTCCGCCGAAAGCTGCCGCCGCGGGATCGGTTGCGGCCCTGCACCCAGCGCGGCCACCCGGCCAGCCCAGAAGTGCTGGTCGGCAAAGAAAGGCACTACGATCGTTGGCTTGCCCGCAGCCAGGCTCGCACCCGTCGTGCCTGCGCCCCCGTGATGGACGATCGCTGCCATCCGCGGGAAGAGCCAATCGAAAGGGGCCGACTCGATGGCGAAAACATTCGCGGGCAGATCGCCGGGTTTCAGCCCGCCCCATCCGGTCAGCATCAGGCCGCGCTGGCCCGCGCGAGCCAGCGCGCTGAGCACGAGTTCCGCGGCCTGTTCCGGGTTCCGACCGGTCATGCTGCCAAAGCCGACGAACACCGGCGGCGGGCCGGAGGCGAGGAAGTCAACCAGGCCGTCCGGCGGTTGCCAGCCTGCGGGCGCGGGCAGGAACCAGTAGCCGGTAATGTGGATATGGTCGCCCCATTCCGGCGCCCGGGGCTGCACGGCCGGACTGAAGCCGTAGAAGCAGGTCAGGCGCTCTCGTTCCCACGCGCTGAACTCGCTGTGACGCGGTAGCGGCGGCAGCCCCAGGGATTCGCCTCGCCACGCGCTGATCACGGGGCGCATGGCCCGCCAGAATAGCTCGCCGGTCAGCGCGTAGGTCAGCCGGTTGTAGGCGCCGCCCAGCAACGGCACTGGCGGCAGCATGCCACTGGGATAGACGGCAGTCGTGTGCACATGCTGCAGGTAGGCCGCGAACGCGGGTATCCCCAGCTTCTCCGCAATGGAGCGCGCCGGAAATGCTGCCAGAATCGGGTAGAGGATCAGGTCGGTGCGCTGCGCATGACAGGCAGCCCAATAGTCATCGGCGGCCTGCCGCAGCAGCGGCCGCGCAGCGTCCATCATGCCGCGCATGAAGCGGACCGGGTTGCGGTCGCTTTCCAGCCACATCTGGCCGGCTTCCCCCTCGAGCAGACCGCGTGGATCGCCGGCCACCGGCCGGAAACCGAGGCCGTGTTCGGCCACGAAAGGTTCGAAGCACGCGTGCGCTGCCAGTGTGACGCTATGACCTGCCGAGGCCAGTCCACGGCCCAACGCGACGTAGGGCTGCACGTCTCCGCGCGAGCCGAGCGTCAGGATGGTGATATTCATCTGGACCTCGGGATGGTCGATAAAACGCCCATGCTTGCCTCTTGACGCTCAGAATACGTATGGGATGAACATTCGCGTCTGTCGCATGTAGGCTGCGTAGGTCGGGCCGAAAAAGCGGAGGTTCTCCCGCTCCTCGGCCCGGGCGGTCGCGATCAGGCAGACAGTCGCAGCGGCTGCCAGCCCCGCGCCAGGCCAGGACGGCGCCTTCCAGAAGGCTCCCCACGCCAGCAGGAGCAGCGAACTGTACATGGGATGGCGGATGGTCCGAAAGATTCCGGTCGTCACCAGCTCGGCCGTCTTCTCGAATGGCAGAAGGCCCACCTCGTGCCGCGCCTGTGCAGCATGCCGCGCCAGCCGCAGT
>CAYLZG010000021.1:11407-29147 GCA_964387985.1 uncultured Anaerolineales bacterium
CAAGGAGGCGCGCGAGACGTAGATCAGCCCGGCGGACGCAAGTGCGAAGATCGCGGCTTGAAGCGTGACCATCGTGTCAACTGCCTTCGGAAGTGGTCACAGTGTGCTCCCTTTGCGCGCGGCCCAGGAGGCCTGCGTGAGGCTAGTATAGCACCGGCAACAGGGGAATGCCAGAGCAGGCGCTCTGGAGGTGTTTGTGCTACAATCTGCTGCGCATGAAGACCTACAACGATTTGACCCCTGCCGGCAAGTTGCACCGGCTACGCGAGCTGGGCAGACCGGCCGCGTTAATCTTCCTGCGCCATGAGGTGCCGGGCGCCTGAACGAGACGCCGCGCGCCCCATTTTCGCCATCGGGCCGCGCTGCGCTATACTCTCACTCAGCAAAGTGTATCCCACGTCTCATCGACCAGCATGATGCTCAACCGCAATGACGCCGAGCTGAATCGGGTGATCCGGACCGCGCGAGACCTGGTCCGCGATGCCCTGCGACCCGATCTCGACCTTGACGCGTTCCTGGCCGAGGTGCTGCGACGGACGCGCGAGCTCGCGCCGTTCGATGTCGGCCTGTTGTTCCTGCGCGAGGGCGACCGGGTGCGCGTCCGCGCGGCAGACGCGGCACACCGCGGGGATGAAGGCATGTCGTTCCCCATCGCCGACTGCGTCAGCGGCCAGAGCATGCTGCGCCGCTCACCCATCTTCATCCCCGATCTCGCCCAGATGCCCCCCGAGCTGCGCCGCGTGTACAAGCCGTCGCGCAGCTCGACGCAGGTCATGCGTAGCGAGCTGGTGGTCCCCCTGCTCATCGGCGAAGAGGCGATCGGCGCGCTGAACATCGAGAGCGCGGCGCCGCACGCGTTCGCGGCCGAACAGATCGAGGTCCTCCGCCTGCTGGCCGACCACGCCGCGCTCGCCATCGAGCTGGCCCGCTCTCACCAGGAGGCCGCCGCGCTGAGCGCGATCAGCCTGCAGCTGGCACGCGAGACCGAGCTCGCGGATATCGTGCGCACCGTGCTCGAGCGCAGCCTGGGCCTTGTCGGCGGCCGCTTCGGCCAGATCCTCTTGAGCGAGGGCGCGGACCTGGTCGTCCACTACACCACCAATCTCCCCCCGCGCGACATCGGCCTCCGCTTTGCGGTGCACAATTCCGTCAGCGGGCTCGCGGTGACCGAGCGGCGCCCGGTCATCGTCCCCGACGTGTCGCAGCCGAAATACTTCCTGGTCGCGCCCTCGTCGGACGCGCGCGCCGCGCGCCTGATCCCCCAGACCTCGGGCGCGCCGCGCTACCAGCGCGTGCTCGAGCGCGAGAAAGAGCGCATCCGTGCGGAGCTGGCTGTGCCGCTCTGGTCGGGCGACGGGGGGACGATCACCGGCATCCTCAACGCAGAGACGCCGCGCGAAGATGGCTTCAGCGAGGTGCAGCGCGCGGACCTGGCCGAGCTGGGCCGGCGCCGCGGGGACGAGTTCCGCGAGGCCGTGCTGCGAGGGGACACCGCCGGCCTCCACACGCTCCTCGATGCCGCTCTTGCCACCAGCGGCACGACCTTCGGCCAACTGCTCGACATCGACGGGGACGAGCTCGTCATCGTGGCCACCACGGGCGGCGAAGCCGTAGGCGCGCGCGTCCGCGCGGCCGCGTCGGTCAGCGGCGAGGCGCTCGCGCGCCGCGAGCCCTTTTACGTGCCCGATGTAGAGGGTGAGCCCCGTTACCGCCGCTACCTGGGCGAGGAAATGAAGAGCGAGCTGGCCGTGCCCCTGGTCAGTGGCGAGACCGTCTTCGGCGTGCTCAACCTGGAGAGCCCGGCGCCCGGCTTCTTCACCCCTGAGCACGCGATCACCCTCCAGGCAGTGGCAGGCCAGGCGGCAGTCGCGATCGAGCGCGCCCGCCGGTTCGAGGTGGAACGGCTGGCCGCGATCGGCGGCCTGGCCGGCGACATCGTGCACCTCCTCAACAACCCCAGCGGCGCATTGAGCGGCTGGATGGACATGCTGAAGCGCAAGGACTTCTACGGCGACCTGGTGGCGCAGTATCCTTATGTCGAGCAGTTCGTCGCCCGCGCGGAGCGGGACATCCGCCGCTCCAAGTCGATCATCCAGGAGCTCCGCGCGGAGTTGAAGCGCCGGGCGCCTGCGCCGGTCATCCTGCAGACTGCGATCGCGGAGGCGCTGATGCGCGCTGGGCTGACCGGCGGAACCGGCAGCACCATCAACAGCGCCGGCAACAGCAGCGCAGGCGGGATCAACAGCGGCCGGGATCGCATCCGGATCGACGCGAACCTGCCCGCAGAGCCGGTGCGCGTCCTGGCCGGGCCGAGCTTGCCGGGCGTGTTCTGGAACCTCTTCGACAACGCCGCAAAGGCGATGCCGGATGGCGGTGTGCTGACCGTGACCGCACGCCTGGCACAGGCCGGAGATCGAATTATCGTCGAAGTTGGGGACACCGGGGTGGGCATCGAACCGTGGCGCATCGCATCTCTCTTCGAGCCGGGCGCGTCCACCACATCCAACAGCTATGCACCCGCGCACGGGCTGGGACTGTGGTGGACGAAGGGCCAGGTGGAGGGCTTCGGCGGCACGATCGAAGTCACCAGTCAACCGGGTGCAGGGACGCGCTTCACGCTGCGCCTGCGCCCCGCCTGATGGAAGGACAACAGAGCCATGCTACCAGATCGCATTCTCGTCGTCGACGACGATCCGTCCTGGCAGGAGCTCCTGGGCGAGAGCATTCAGGGGTCTGAAGCCGCGCCTCCGGGGGGCATTGCCCTGCATGTCGCTGGCTCCTATGAGGAAGCCGATGCGCTGCTCGAGCGGCAGCACTTTCACCTGGCCTTCGTCGACCTGCGGCTCAAAGAGGAGCAGCGCGAGTTGGAGGGCAAGCGACTCGTGCAGAAGATCGTCGGCCTCGACGAGGGTACGTCGGTAGTCATCGCCACGGGGCATGCGGACGTGAGCACCGCCATCACGGCCCTGCGCGAGTGGAACGTCCTCGACTTCGTGCTCAAGGACGAGTGGGACCCGGGCAAGGTCGCCCACCTCGTCGAGACCGGCCTGGCACAGGCACGGCTCGCCTACCGCAGCAAGTACGAGTCTTCCCTGGACCTGCTGCGCGGGGCACAGGGCATCTACGGCTGGACCGCGGCCATGCTGGATCTCTTCGCGCCTGCCAACGAGGTCGATCGCCCGGATCGCCGGCTGGCAGATTTCCTTAACCGGCTGCTCTACGGCCTTCAGCCGCTGCTGCCGCTCGGGGATGTGAGCGGAATGCAGGTGCTGGCAGCTACCCGCCTGGCGACCATCAAGTTCTGGAGCAAGGCATTGGGCAGCCCCGTGGCCGTCAACCTGGGGCGCACCCGCGGGTTCGACTGCGAGACCGCCGGCGGAATCGGGTTCAACCACCTGGTGCGCACCGATGAAGAGCCCGCGTTGGGCCTGGTCGGCGCCGTCAGCACTCCGGCAGTCCCACCTTTCGAGGCGTTTGTCTCGCGCCGGCCCGCTGACCCGAGATAGGACGGAGTTGATCCCATGCCATCATCAGACGAGGCCCGCATTCTCATCACCGGCGCGCGCGGCCAGATAGGCACCGAGCTGACCACCGCGCTGAGGACGCTTCACGGCGGCAACCGGGTGATCGCCACCGATGTCCAGCCGCTGCCCGATCACCTGACCGCTGGCGGCCCGAGCGAACAACTCGACGTCACAAACCGGGATGCGCTGGCGGCCGTGGTCCACAAGCACCGGATCAACACCATCTATCATCTCGCGGCCATCCTGTCAGCCACCGGCGAGGAGAAGCCCCGCCTTGCGTGGCAGGTGAACATCGGTGGGTTGTCCAATGTGCTGGAGGTCGCTCGCGAGGAGGGCGTTGGCCGGATCTACCATCCCTCGTCCATCGCGGTCTTCGGCCCCCAGACGCCCAAGGACGACACGCCCCAGGAAACCGTGCTACGGCCGACCACCATGTACGGCATCAGCAAGGTCACCGGCGAGATGCTCGGCGCCTACTATCGCCAGCGATACGGCCTGGACGTGCGCGGCATCCGCTATCCCGGCGTCATCTCCAGCGAGACGCCCCCCGGCGGCGGCACGACGGATTATGCGGTCGAGATCTTCTACGAGGCCATCCGCCGCGGCCGCTACACCTGCTTCGTCCGGGAGGACACGGTCCTGCCCATGATCTACATGCCCGACTGCATCCGCGCGACGCTGATGCTGATGGAAGCCGGCGCAAGCCAGCTCAAGCATGCCGCGGAGTACAACCTGGCCGCGCTCACCTTCTCGGCCGGCGAGCTCGCCGCGGAGATCCGCAAGCACCTGCCGGACTTCGAGATCGAATACAAGCCCGATTTTCGCCAGCAGATCGCAGACTCCTGGCCGCGGACGATCGACGATTCCGCCGCGCGCAAGGAATGGGGCTGGCGGCCCAAGTTCGATCTTCCCACGATGGTCGAGGACATGCTGGAGAAGCTGACGTCGCGGCTGGGGTGAGGGGCTGCGTGCGGAACCATTTGCTCCAGCGTTGAATCCAGGTGCCGGGCACCTTCGAGGTGCCCGGCACCTAACGACGAACCACCGCGCGGCCACCTCCGCCTCCGCGAGCCTCCCCCTACGGCGCCAGCACCACCTTCCCGAACTGATCGCCTCGTTCCAGATGCTCGTGCGCGGCGCGGCCATCGCTGAGCGGCATGACCCGGTCGATCACCGGGGCCAGCTTCCGCTGCCAGATGAGGTCCATGACCTCCCGGAAGTCGCGGTGGCTGCCCATCGTGCTGCCGAGGATGCTGATCTGCTTCCGGAAGACGAGGCGCAGATCCATCTCCACCACAGGGCCGCCCGTCCCCCCGACATTGACCAGCCGACCTCCCCGCGCGAGGGCCCGGATGCCGGGGACCCATGTGGGCGCGCCGACGTTGTCGACCACCACATCGACGCCCCGCTTGCCGGTTGCCAGGAACACGGCCTTCGACCAGTCTTCCTGCCGGTAGTTGATCGCAAAGTCTGCACCGAGAGCCTGGGCGCGCGCCATCTTCTCTTCCGTGGATGTGATCGCGTACACGGTGGCGCCGAGGTATTTGGCAATCTGCATGGCCGCGCTGTTCACCCCGCCGCCCGCGCCCACGATCGCCACGCTCTCGCCTGCCTGAAGCCTGGCACGCGCGACCAGCATGCGCCAGGCGGTCAGGTAGACCAGCAAGGGCGCGGCTGCTTCGGGAAAATCGAAAACGTCAGGGATGGGCATGAGGTTGGCCGCGGGCACGACCACGTAGTCTGCGCAGCCGCCCCACATATCCTCGCCCAGGATGTGATAGTGCGGGCTCAGGCTGTCCTCGCCCCGCAGCGTCCACTCATCCTTGCCGGTAACTACGCCCGGGTCCACCACGACGCGCGTGCCCGGGGGAGGTCCATCCGCGTTGCTCCCATAGCCTGCAACGATGCCGGCGACATCTGCGCCGCCCACGTGCGGCTTGGGTAGCCTGGCAAATGCGGGTCCGCCCTCGCGCACCCATAGATCCACGCGGTTGAGAGCAACGGCCTTGACCCGGACGAGCGCTTGCCCCGGCCCGGGTTGTGGGTCGGGCAGCTCGCCGTACTGCATGACTTCCGGACCGCCGTGTTCCGTGAAGTAGAGAGCCTTCATGGGTCCCTCCGATGTGATTCATGCCGATCGTGCCCTTCAGTATAGCACGCACATCGAAGAGGCGCTCAACGAGCTTAGGCGGCGGCGCCTCCCGCGGCCAGCCCGTAGGAAGAGCGTCCCTGCTGCGAGGAATGGACCGTGATGCCGCTCCGGGTGAGTGCGTCGCGCATCTTGGCCCGGGCGCGGCTCAGCCGGGACTTCACGGTTCCCAGGTTCGCACCCGTCCGGTGCGCAGCCTCGTGGTATGCCAGCCCTTCGAGGTCGCACATCAACAGCACCTGCTGCTGCTCGGCCGGCAGCTTGCGGATTTCGGCCATCATCGCGCGCATCAGCTCGCTCGACTCGGCATGGTCGTGCGGTGTCGGCCGCACGTCGATCAGGCGGACATCGTTCTCCGGCAGGATCTCAGCAGCGTCCAGCTGGCGAGTGCGCCGCCTGCGCTCCCCGCGCAGCTTATCGTAACAGGTGTTGGTGACGACGCGCAGCAGCCACGCTCTGAAGGAGCCGCCATGAAACTGGTGGATGCGATCGTACACCTTGAGGAGGCTGTCCTGCACCGCATCGGCCGCGCTGTCCGCATCGCCCAGGATGCGATAGGCCACCTGGTATGCTGGTTGCTGATACGCAGAAAGCAAGGTGTTGAATGCGGAGAGGTCGCCTCTCTGCGCTGCTTCAACTAACACGTCCTCATATCTCTGCACCATCTCAACTCACTCCTCGATACAATCCCGCTTCGGGATGCCATCTCATCTCGACTTGAATAACAACGCCACAAGCTTACTTCATTCAGCTTGTGGCGTCTTTAGGCCCAACTCAAGGCTATCTTAAGGCGCCATTAAGACGCCGTCACGGCCAATTGTGGTCTGTCGGACTCAGCCCGGGCGATCCTGCGACAGGATAACGACCCCGTACGGGCCGAGCGCGACCTGGCCGTTGAAGGGCATGCCGTCATATTCGCCCTCGACCGCCTCAACGTCGAATACATCCTGCAGGCCGAAATCAGGATCGTAGCCCTGCCAGTCGCTGTTGAAGCGGACCTTCCACAGGCCGCCCGCGGGGAAGCCGATCGTATACATGCCGCGATTCGCGTTCGAGAACGACAGGACGACGATCACGCTGTCGCCCGGCCCGCCTTCCTTCCAGCGGTGGACCGCCACCACATTTTCGGCGTTGTTGGCGTGGTGCACCTGCACATGGTCGCCCGTCAGCCCGGCCGTGGTGTTGTGCCAGTTCCTTCGCAGCTTGAACATGTCCGTGTACATCTGGATGATGCCGCGATGCTCGTCGAAGTGCGACCAGTCCAGCGGGTCCTGCTCGTGGAACCACCGGTCTTCCAGCATCTCCTGCCCCTGGAAGATCATCGGGACGCCCGGCGAGGTCATCACCAGCGCTGCGCCCAGGGTCGATCGCTTCTTGGGATACCAGCTCTGCGCGTCGCCGGGAGAGATCTCCTCCGGCACGCGAGCGCTGCCGTTGGCGTCCTCATCGTGCGACTCGGTGAAGATCATCCGCGCATACGCGTCGTCGCCAATCTTGCTCTCGATGGCTTCTTTGACCGCATACATGTCACGGTGCTCGTCGGCCATGCCCACGATAGCCCCGCGCACGGTATGGACGAACCGGGAATCCCACTGTGAGCTGAATCCCGCGCCCCCTGCACCGATGTCCTTCGTCATCCATCCGTTGCCTCTGAGATCCTCGGCGATGGTAAACTTCCAGGGCTGGCGCGCCTGGACCTCCTCGTTGATCCACTGCATCAGGCTCCAACCGTCCGGCAGGTCGGCTGCAGGATCCACACCGGTGTCGTGGCCGTGCACGTGGCGGATGTAGGCCGTGGCATCGAAGCGCAGGCCGTCGCAGTGATATTCCTCGAGCCACATCAGCGCGTTGTCGCGGAAGTACTGCCGCACCTCGGGCCGCCCATAGTCGGGACGGGTATGTCCCCAGGGCGTCTCTGCGCGCCAGTCGCTGTAGAAATAGATGCCGCCGCCGTCGTTCTCGCTCCAGCCATCGAACCGCCACAGCGCATTGTCACTGGGACCCACGTGGTTGTAGACGACGTCGAGCAAGACTGCCATGCCGCGCTTGTGCGCCTCATTGACGAATCGCTTCAGGCCCAGCGGCCCGCCGTACTCCTCTTCAACTGCGAACGGGTGCGCCGGGTTGTAGCCCCAGGAATAGCCGCCGGGAAACTCGGTCGGCGGCATGACCTCGATAGCGTTGATGCCCAGGCCGGCCAGATAATCGAGCTTGGCAATCGCGGAGTCGAACGTCCCGGGCTTGCCCGGCTCCTCCACATTGAAGGTGCCGACGTGCATCTCGTAGACAACCAGCTCGTGCCAATGCGGCATCTTGAAATCGCCGTCCGACCAATCGAAGGACGGGTCAAAGATGATGCTGTTGCCGACCGAGTTGGTCACCGCGCGGGCGTATGGATCCATGCGCCACAGCTCATCCTCCCCATTGATCAGCAGGTAACGATACTGCTGGCCCGGCTTCGCGGCTGCTACGTCGGCAGACCAGTAGCCGTTTCCTTCGCTTGCCAGGGTGTTTGCGGTCTTCGACCAATCGTTGAAGTCGCCCGCCACTGCCACGCGCTCTGCATGAGGCGCCCACACGCGAAACGATACGCCACCCTCATGGATGATGGCGCCGATGCCCGGCACGCCGGCCGGCTGCAGATTCTTCCCCTTCTTTGCCATTGTTATCTTGCCTCAGATGACCGGATCAGGCTTACGCCGTGTGACGGCGGCCAAAGGAGACACCGATGGCCAGGACGAGCAGGAAGGCTACAGCCGCAACGACCCAGGGCTTCTCCTGCACATGTTTGCCAGCCTTCGTTCCCACGTCAGTGGCCCTGGCTCCGACCGTTTCTGTCACGCTCGCGGCTCTCGAGCCGACGTTCGCACCCAGCTTGCTGGCCTTCTCGGTCAGCTCGGCGCCCGCCGAGCCGGCCTTCAGGCCGAACTCCTCGGCAGCGGCCTTGACGGCGTCGACCACACGAACCAGGCTGTCCAGCTTCCTCGACAACGCATCATCGCTCGCGGCCAGCACGTCCTCGGCCGCACTTTCCACGCTGCGCACCGTATCATCGACGACGTTCTCGACGTCCTCCACGACGTCCTGTACGACGTCCTTCACATCAACATCGTTACGCTTGCTCATGTCTCAACTCCTCTACAGAATTCGATAACTGCATAATCACAATGCCAGCTTAGCATACGTTGCCTGCAGCGTCCTTAACTCCAACTGCCGCCCAGCTTAAGGACTCCTTAAGAAGCCGCCGCGGGCTCCTCGCACGGGGGCCGGTCAGCCGGCCCCCGGCGCCGCAGGATGATGGCGCCGAGCGCTGCCCCGGCCACGATCAGGGCCTGGGGTAGGTGTCTCCTTGCCATGGCCAGCGGCGACGCGGGCAGCAGGTCGGACCCGATCCGCCGCACATGGGCATCCGCGGGCTCGTTGGGCCGGTCGGTCACGCCCGCAGCCATCTGCAGGAAGCCGCGCTCCACCAGCAGTTTCTCGCGGAACAACACCTCCCACTCCTCGTGCTGGATCTTCGCATCCCGCAGAGCGCGCTCGATCTCCTGTAGTTCTCCGATCTGCGCGGTGCGGTCGAGCGCGCCGCCCGAGGCCTTGGCCCGCTTCCACAGCTCGCCCAGGCGGTCCTCCAGCTCATTGGCTTCCTTGGACCAGGTCTGGTAGGCCGGGGAAAACGCAAGCTGCTCGGCCACGATCGCCCTCACGCGGGCCGCATCGTACTGGCTGCCGCTGATCACCAGGTCGGATGGGTGCAGGATCAGCTCCACTTTGCCGGACACCAGCTTCGCCAGCTCATCGCCCACGAGGCTCGATCGACCTTTGCCAGCGAAGAACTTGAGCACCTTGATCGGCAGCTGCAGCATGAATCCCGCTGAGGTTCGGGTCACGGGATAGCCTGCGTTGTCGAGAGCCTTTTCGACGTCTTCCACGACCTGCATGTAGTCCTGGTCCTCGACGATCATGGGCAGATGCTCGGTGCTCCAGCGCTTCGCCACCGTGCGCAGCTTCAGGATGGGCGCAAAGAGCGCCATCAGGATGACCGCCAGCGCGGTGGCAATCGTGTACGGGTAGCCGTGTAGGACGCGCCGGAAGAGGGCGCGCGCACCCCTGGGCCGGTCCTCAGCATCGTTGAGCCGGGTAGCAACCAGGCCGATGATGGCCGGCAGCAGCAGAGCGGCCGCCAGCATGCCCAGTCGCACCCATCCCTCCTGCACGAACTCGGGCAGATTCACGAAGCTGAGCAGGAACACGCCGGCCTCGGGAAAGACCACCCCGACCAGGAGGGCGATCCAGATCACCGAGCCCAGGGCGATGATCGACAGATAGGTCTGCTTGTTCTGCGGCACCTTGCCGAACAGGGTGATCGTCGCCCACCCGAACACAGTATTGAGCAGCTTCCCCGCCTGGCGCGCCAGGGCAGCCAGCAAGGCCTGTACGATTGCCATACTTACATTCCTCTATATCTCACTTACGCACGTCATCCCGCTTGCACAACCGGACGCTATGCCCGCACCAGGGAGCGGCGATACCGCCACCAGGAGAAGGCAAACATCACCACACCCATCGCACCCAGCGCCACCAGGTAGACCCACGAGGGCGGGATACCCTTCAGCATAATGTTCTGGAGGTTCGGGATGCTGTAGGTCACCGGCAGCAGATAGCCCAGGTAACGCACCGGCACCGAGATGGCCATCAGCGGGAACACGAATCCGCTGAAGAACATCGCAGCCAACAGTACCAGCATCGAGAATTGGACGGCCTGGCTGTCCGATCCCGATGTGGCCGAGATCGCAAACCCGATGCCCAACGATGCAAAGATCAACAGGCCCATGGCCAGTGCCAGCCAGGCGAGCTGGCCCAGGAGCGGCACTCCAAGCAGATAGACCATCGACGCGGTGAGGATGGCGGCCAGGATGCCGACGAACACCAGGTAGCTGCCGTACTTGCCGAGCAGGATCTCGAACGCGGTCACGGGCGACACCCGGAACAACTCGATCGCGCCAAAGACCTTCTCACGCACGAGCGCCAGGGATGCGATGCTGATCGCAACATGCTGGAGGATCAGCGCGAGCACGCCGGGCGCGTAGAACGTGACGAAGGCCGGCGTGTAGGTGGCGACGGTCCGTGTCTCGGTTGTCAGCGGCGAGACCATGACATCGGCCGGAACGCCATCGACGCGGGCCAACTGAGCGTCCAGGTTGTCCAGGTCAGCCTCTGCCTGCGCGGAGCGCACGTCGACCGTTGCCTGCTCGCCTGGCTCCCCGCCGGCAGGTGCGTCCGTGTCGGGGTCCGCGCCCAGCCCCTGTCCCAGCCCGCCCAGGAGCAGCGCGGAGGCGCCGAGCAGCGCAGACGCGCGATCCATGGACGAATTGGCGCGCTGGAGCTCGGTCCGCGCGGCCTCGGTGTTGCCTGCCTGGGCAGCCGCACGCGCGCTGTTGGCAGCCGCACGCGCATCCTGCAGGTCGGTCTTGGCGGTCGCGCTCTCCTCCTTCGCCTCCTGCGCAAAGAGCATCAGGATGCGCCGGTTGATCTCTGCCACGTAGACACGGCCCAATTGGTCGACGTAAGCGGCCTGCGTGGGATCGATCTCATTGTGATAGAGGTGCAGCACCGCCTGCGAACCGCTCTGCACGGTCTCGTACGCGCGCTCGGGGAAGACCACCACGAGGTCCACCTGCCCGATGCGCAGCCGAGTCAGGGCCTCTTCCTCGCTGACCGTCTGGCCCATGTATTGCAGCTGTGGCCCCAGGCTCGTGGCATAGGCCTCGATCTGTGCGGGAACATCAGGCTCGCTGGCCGGTACGACGAACATCGCGCGCAGCTGCCGCGGCTGGTTGGTGTACCCCACGCCGACGAGCAGGAGTATGAGGAAGGGACCCAGGATCAGGCGGACGACCAGCCACGGCTGGCGCAGGATCTCCCGGATCTCCTTGCTGATGAATGACGACACGCGGATGATGGGCTTAAACATGCGCGGCCTCTTCCTGCTGCATCAGCTTCACGAAAACTTCGTCGAAGTTCGGGCGGTACGGCTCGATCCCTTCGATCTCCATGCCGGCCCCGCGCAGCAGGTCCATCACCGCTGGCATGGCGGTCGACGCGTCCTCGACAACCAGGTGGGCCTGGCCGGGCACACTGGTGTCGATGGACCGGATGCCCTCGAGACGCGAGAACAAGGGGCGGGTGGCGTGTCCTATCTGTGCGGCCCGCACTTCGATGATCTCACCCCCGAATGCGCGCAGGCGCAGATTCTCGGGCGTGTCGACCGCGATGATGTGGCCGTGGCCCAACACAGCCACGTGATCGCAGTACTCGGCCTCCGTGACATACTGCGTGGTCACGAACAGCGACCGCCCCTGCGCCTTCAGCTCACGGAAGGCATCCCAGAACTTAGCGCGGAGGATCGGGTCGATGCCCGCGGTCGGCTCGTCCAGGAAGATCAGGCTCGGATCGTGAATCAGCGAGGAGGCCAGCGCGAGGCGACGCTGCATGCCGCCGGAGATGTCGCGTGCCAGCTTACCGCGATGCTCCCAGAGCTCCACGAACTCGAGCACCTCGCGTCGCCGCGCGCGGCGGCCGAACCAGCTCATGCCGTACAGCGAAGCGGAGAAATCGATGTTCTCCTTCACCGACAGGTTGGGATACAGGATGAAGAGTTGCGGCAGGTAGCCGATTCGTTCCCGCACGTGGGTCTTCATCTGGTCTGCGGGCTGCCCGAACACGGTCACCGAGCCTTCGGTGGGCCGGTAGGCGCCGTTCATCAGGCGGATCGTCGTGGTCTTGCCGCTGCCCGAAGGTCCGATGAAGCCAAAGATCTCGCCTTCGTGGACGCTGAAGCTCAGGTTTTCGACGGCAGTCGCTTCACCGAATCGTTTGGTGGCATTTTCCATGACGATGACCGGCCGCGACGAATCCGGGCCGGTCCGGGGTTGGGCGTCCATGGTGGCGCCCGGAGAAGTCCGTAGATTGTCCTGCATCTGGCTTATATCCTCCCTCACCGGGTGAGGTCTCACCCGGTGAGAACACAATAATGATCGGCCTCATTGAACACCAGAACCGCTCCTGAGTCTTTACAGGCGACTCAAGGCGACCTTAAGGCGTGCTTAAGTGCCGCTGTGATTTCTGACATATTGGGCTTATAATGCACAGGACCATTGACCCAGAGACGCGAACGAAGAAGGAAGCCGCAACGTGCACGGAGCAGCTAAGACGCGCAAACTACTGGCCGGCGAGCCGGGTGTCATCGACGAGACGCATTACGCGTATCTGATCCACGACGCTGAGATCGCTCATTTTCTCTTTTCGCCGGACGGCAACCTGGTGTCGCAAAACACCGCGCAGCTCAAGCTCGCCGGCGCCGCAAACCTCGCGGGAACCATCCGGAGGGCCCTGTTCGAAGGCGCCTACTGGACGCCTGAGCTGGCCGACCGGCTGGCCGGCGGCGAAGTACTGCGCCTGCGCGTCGCGTTCGATGGCTCAAATCCGGACACAGGCGCATTGGGTACCGAGGGCGCACTTCCTGGACCATCCGGCGTCGTTCACCTCGAGTGCACCGTCTCATCCCTGGGCGAACAGGGGTACGCGATCCAGGCGCACGACGTCACCGATGAGGTGGAATCGAAGGCTGCGCTGCGGAACCGGGAGTTGTTCTTCAGGTCGGTCTTCCAGGCGATCCCGTATCCCACTGTTGTCTGGAAATATGAGGGCAGCGACCGGTTCACATTGCACTTCTACAATGCCTCTGCGACCGAGTACTCGAACGGCCATCTGAAGAAATTCGACGGCGCAGACCTGGATGAGTTCTACAGTCATGAGCCGAGATTCGCGCAGCGCGTCCGTGAGAGCTTCCGGACCGGCCAGCCCGTGCGCGTCGAGCAGTTGTACAAGCTGCGAACCACGGGCGAGGAGCGATACGTCCGGATCACTTCTGCGAGCGTTGGACGGGAATACGTGCTCGACTCGCTGGCCGACCTCACGGAGCTGCGCCGCACCCAGGAGGCGCTGATCGTGGCGCAGCAGGCGCTGGAGCGCTCCCTTGCGGAGAAGGAGCTGCTGCTCCAGGAAGTCCACCACCGGGTCAAGAACAACCTGAGCCTCCTCAACAGTCTGCTCGAGCTGCAGGGCGCGGTCCTCGAAAACGACCAACTGCGCGCTATCCTGCGCGACACCCAGCATCGCATCCTGTCAGTGGCCCGGGTCCACGAGGCACTCTACGCTGCTTCTGAAGTAACGCACATCGACCTTGCCGGCTATATCCAGCGCTTGGGCTCGGAGCTGTGCGAGGCGCTGGCCGGTCATGGCATAGAGGTGAAGTATGACCTGGATCGCTACTGCGTTTCGCAGGAGGGCGCGATCTACTACGGCCTGCTCGTCAATGAGCTGATCTCGAATGCCTTCAAGCATGCATTTCCCAAACGCCTGGACCGGCCCGGCAGCGTGATGGTGCGCCTGCACGTGAGGGATGATTGCATCGAGCTCAGCGTGGAGGACAACGGCATCGGGCTGCCGCCGCAGTTCTCGCCAGAACAGAGTGGTTCGCTCGGCGTCCATGTCGTTGCAATGCTCGTGGAGCAGATGGACGGCGCGGTGACGTATGAATCGCGCCCCGGCCAGGGAACGCTGGTCCGGGTGCAGATCGCGGATTGAGGGGATGACGGCATGGGGCACCTGATCGTGGTCGATGACGAGATACTGTTGCGGCGCAGCCTGGCGTACAACCTGGAGCAGTCGGGCTATCGGGTCAGCTCCGCAGGCAGGGCCGAGGATGCGCTGGGGATTGCACGCCGCGACCCGCCCGACCTGGTTCTCCTGGACATCGGCTTGCCCGGCATGGATGGCCTGCAGGCGCTGCGCGAATTCCGGCAGGAAATCGGGTGCCCGGTCATCTTCGTGACCGCACGCCGCCGCGAGCTTGACGAACAGATGGGCCTGGAGCTCGGCGCCGATGACTACATCGCCAAGCCGTTCGATTTCGGCGTTTTGTTGGCGCGCGTGAAAGCGGTGCTGCGCCGTGCCCAGCGCTCTCAGCCGCGCGACCGGCAGCCCGCAGACGATTCGGGGCCGGTCCTCCGTGTCGGCGACCTGTCCATCGATCCCTCGGCGGTGGTCGTGAGCCTGGCAGACCAGCCCCTCCAGCTGTCGCCCCGTGAGTTCGACCTGCTGCATGTGCTCGCCCTGCATGCCGGGAAGGTCCTCTCGGTCGACGATCTGCTGGCCCAGGTCTGGGGTGCCGAGTATCTCGGTGAGCCGCAGGTCGTGTACGTCCACATTCGGTGGCTCCGTGAGAAGCTCGAAGCAGACCCCAGCAAGCCGGCCCGGATCATTACTGTGCGGGGCAAGGGCTATAAGCTGGTCGATCCCGGCTCCGAAGGAATTGCCCCGATCCAGTCCGGGTAGCCTTAAGGTTGCGTTAAAGCCGCCGGTAGCTGCTCTTAAGGCCCCTGTTCCCCGGAAGCAGTATCATGATGGTAGTCCAGGCCCTGGCGGCCGGACGATCGTAGATACTGCTATACGAAGCACCGAGGACTCGCAGTGAAGGACGATCCGCGAAACAACATCGACGAGCAGCTCCTGGCCCGGTTGGCTCACAAGGCCGGGCGCACCGCCGGCGCTCTCCGCTCCACGACCCAGGCATTGCTGAACGGTGCGGACAAGGACCCGGCCCTTCGTCGCGAGCTGCTCCAGGCGATGGAATTTGAACTCATCGAGCTGCAGCGGGTCCTCGACAACGTGGTCCAGTTGAAAGCGCTCGAGAAGGGGACGGCTTCGCCGGTGCGCCGCTCCGTGCTGCCGGGCCCCTGGCTCCGCCAGCTCGCCGGCCGGTGGCAGCGCATGCAAGCGGACAAGGCTTTCACCTGGCGCATCGACGTTCCGGACACGCTTGGTCCCATCCACGTGGATGAGGACCGGCTGGAACAGGGCGTGAACAATCTGCTGGCCAACACGGTCCGCCGCGCGCGGCCCGGCTCGACGGTGAGCGTTAAGGCATCGATGGACCGCGAGTGGCTGCTCCTAAGCGTGACCTGTGACCAGCTCTCACTCAGCCCGGAGGAGTACGATCGCGCGTGCGACCTCCTCCACGTCTCCGGCGCAGAGGGCCGTTTTCCGGTCAGCACGGGCCTGGGGCTCTATGTCACCAGGCAGTGGCTCCGGCAGGAGGGCGGCGATCTCGTACCCGTCCTGCCACCGGCCGCCCATGCCTGGGGTGGTTTTGCCATGCGCTTGCCATTGGCCGGGTCCGCCCCTGCTCGTGCGCAACATCTCGAGGATCTCACTCCCAACCCCGGCGACCCCGCCCCATCCTGAACCGACCGGAGGTCTTCACCGGCGATTTCCTGTTCGAGCCACTTACACTATAATGACATCCGTCCACGCCCGGATTGAGGCAACGATGATGACAGATCCCAGCCCGTCTCCCGAACGGGAAGCGCAGCTGCGCATCCTCCTCGTGCAGACGCCGGCAGTGATATGGACGACCGATCGAGACCTGCGGTATACCTCTACCGAAGGCGCAGGTCTGGCCGCGCTCAGGCTCACGCCGGGTGAGCTGATCGGAAAATCCGTTGCTCACACCGGCGAGGAAGGCTCTGCAGCAGCGGAAATTGTGCTCCAGGCGCACCGCCGCGCGCTGGCCGGCGAAAACGTCACCTATCACCTCCAGTGGGGGGACGCGTTCTTTGAAGGACACGTCCAACCCTTGCGCGGGGCAAGCGGCCAGATTGAGGGTTGCATCGGGGTAGCACTGGACATCTCCGAGCGGCTGCGCTCGTATCAGCTGCTCGAACGAAGAGTCGATGAACGCACGCGCGAGCTCTCATGGCTGCTGGCGTTTTCCCGACAGGCAGCCGCGACGCTCGATGTCAGTGCGCTCACAGACCTGGTCGTCGACGAGGTCACGCGCCTGGTGGACACCACTGAAACCGCACTGTTCATGCTGGATGGCGATGTCCTCAAGGTGGTGGCCCAACGTGGACGCGACCGGGACACCGCACCGGAGGAAGTGAGGATCGCCTTGGACGAGGCGGGCCGGGCCTTTCTGAACCGGGACGATCCGGCGCCCGTCGTCCACTCCGACCTGGCATCGGGTGGGGATGCCAGCGCCCAGCGCGGCGCGGCGATTCGCTGCGTGGCGGGCCGCTGGCTGGATCAAACGCACGGGCTGCGCAGCATCATGTGGGTGCCGATGGCCGCCAAGAACACTGTCACGGGCGGGTTGTGCGTGGCCCATGCGGAGCCCGGCAAATATTCGGAGCGCGATGCAGCTCTCATCCAGGCCGTCGCCAGCCAGGCCGCGGTGGCGATCGAAAACGCGCGCCTCTACGAACAGGCCCGGGAGCTGGCGGTGCTGCAGGAGCGGCAGCGCCTGGCGCGCGATCTGCACGACTCCGTGACACAGTCGCTGTACAGCCTGACGCTCATGGCCGAGGCTGCCCGCCGCCTCGTCAACGCGGGCAACATCGAGCGGGGCGGAGGCTATCTGGCTCGCATCGGCGAATCTGCGCAGCAGCTGCTCAAGGAAATGCGCCTGCTGGTGTACGAGCTTCGGCCGCTCATCCTCGAGCGGGATGGCCTGGCCGCGGCATTGAAGCAGCGGCTCGAGACGGTGGAGAACCGCACCGGCGTCGAAACCAGCCTGGTCGTCGAGGGCAGCGGGCTCGTCCCCGAGCTTATCGAGGTCGAGCTCTTCCGCATTGCCCAGGAAGCATTGAACAACTCGCTGAAGCACTCCGGCGCGTCATCGGTGTTGGTCCGGCTGAACACGGCGCCCGCGGAAGTCACCCTAGCGATCAGCGACAACGGCCGGGGCTTTATCCCGGGCGCCGTGGGGGACAAGGGCGGCCTGGGGCTTGTGAGCATGAAGGAGCGCACGCACCGCCTTGGCGGACGGCTCGACATCGAGTCCGGCCCGGGCGCTGGCGCCTCGATCACGGTGTGCATCCCGATCCCGGGAGCCGGGGAGAAGTGAGGGTAGCTATGCCGGACGGAGAACGCATCCGGATCATCATCGCGGACGATCACGCGATCGTGCGAGAAGGTCTGCGCGCACTGATCGAAACCGAACCCGACA
>CAYLZG010000021.1:29157-34161 GCA_964387985.1 uncultured Anaerolineales bacterium
GGCGAGGCGGCTGACGGCTACGAGGCGGTCCGTCTTCAGCAGGCGCTGCGGCCCGACGTTACCCTCCTGGACCTGGTGATGCCCCGCATGGACGGTCTGGCCGCGCTGGTAGAGATCCGGGAGGCAGATCCGGACGCGCACATCCTGGTGCTGACCAGTTTTGCCGAGGATGACCGCGTCTTCCCCGCGATCATGGCCGGCGCGCTCGGCTATCTGCTCAAGGACGCCGCGCCCCAGGAGCTGCTCAAGGCGATCCGGGATGTTGCCTGCGGGGACGTCTCCCTGCATCCGGCCATCGCGCGCCGCGTCATCAAGGAGCTGAACCGGCCGCACGAATCACGACCGGCAGCGGAGCCGCTGACCGAGCGCGAGTCGCAGGTGCTCATCCTGGTCGCGCAAGGACTGTCGAACCAGGAGATTGCGGGCAAACTGGTGATCAGCGAGCGCACCGTCCGCACCCACGTGAGCAACATCCTGGGCAAGCTGCACCTGGCAAACCGCACCCAGGCAGCCAGGTTCGCGCTGCGCGAAGGCCTGGCGAAGCTGGAGGACGAATGAACGCGCGCAAGGTCCTGCTCGTGGCTGCGCTGCTGCTGGCATCGTGTGGGCCTTTCCAGACGCCCACGGTGGCACCCGGACCTGCCACACGCCCAGACATGCCTGGCCTCGCCACGCCTGAGCCCACCGTTGAGGCTTCGAAGTCCGGGCCCGCGACCCGCCCGCCCGTTACGCCGGCGCCGCCGGACCGCAGCGCGCCCCGCATCGTTGCGCCCCTCTTCGGGCCGGCCTGGGGAGACCGGGAGGTGTACCGCCGCGGGCTGGTGACCGGCGAGCACGGGATCCTGGAGGGCCTGCCCGGCGCGAGCGAGTATCGGATCGAGCTGGACATCGGCGAAAGCTTCACCACGATCGAGGGCCGCCAACAGGTCCACTACACGAATCGCGAGCAGGCTGCCATCGATCGCGTCTTCTTGCGCCTGTTCCCGAACGCGCTCGGCGGAGAAATGGTCGTCTCCGCTGTGCAGGCCGGCGGAATCGCAATCAGCCCCGAATACCGGTTCGAGCGCACCGCGCTCGAAGTGCCGCTGCCGCAGCCCCTCGAACCGGGCCAAAGCACGGTCGTGGCGCTGGATTACCGGATCACTGCGCCCGAGACCCTCGACAAGGGCTACGGCCTGATCAGCTACACCAGGGACATCCTTGCCCTGGACACTCCCTATGCGGCGATCCCTGTCTTCGACGACGAGGGTTGGAATGTGGAGACGCCGCCGGCCAACGCGGACACCAGCTACAACGATGCCGGCTTCTACCTGGTGCGGGTCACCGCGCCGGCCGCGCTCCACCTCGTGGCTTCCGGGGTGGTCGTAGAGCAGGAGCAAGAAGACGCCGCGCAGACCGTGACCTTCGCGCTCGGTCCCGCGCGCGACTTCTTCATCGCGGGCAGCACCCGCTATGTCTCCCGGACGGTACAACTGGGCGAGACGCAGGTCAACAGCTATGCGCTGGAGGGCGAGGAGGACGCGGCCAGGGTGGCGCTGGACGCCGCAGTCAACGCGCTGCGCATCTTCGGGAAGCGGTTCGGAGCCTACCCATACACGGAGTTCGACGTGGCCGCCACGCCCATGCTGGCGCTCGGCATCGAGTATCCCGGCACGGTGGGAATCAGCGAGAAGGTCTACGATGCCGGCGAGAACCCCGACAGGCAGCGGCAAGTGCAGATACTCGAAAGCACCGTGGCCCACGAGGTGGCGCACCAGTGGTTCTATAATCTTGTCGGCAACGACCAGGTCGATGAGCCGTGGCTCGATGAGGCCGCCGCCGAATACCTGATGTGCACCTACTTCCTCGATCTCTACGGACAGGAAGCTGCGCAGAGCTGTCGCGGATCATGGGAGGCACGTTGGGATCGCGTCGATCGTCTCCCCAAGGCCGTTGGCCTACCCGCAGGGGATTATGAGCCCAGGGAGTATTCGCCGATCGTGTATGGTCGGGGCCCGATCTTCCTCGACGCACTGGCTGACCGGATGGGCCAGCCGGTGTTCGACCGCTTCCTGGCCGGCTACGTGGCGCAATTCCGCTGGGAGATTGCCACTGCCTCGGATTTCCGGTCGATGGCCGAGGATGCGTGTAAATGCGAGCTGGACGATCTCTACCGCGAGTGGCTGGACCCGGCCTCGGCCGATTGAGCAGACCGAAGCGTGACCTTCACGTTCGTCCCAGCACCGGGCGTGGTGTTGATCTCGAGCTGCGCGCCCAGGTGCTGCGCCCGTTCATGCATCGTGCGCAGGCCCATGCCTCCCGCTTCGCTGCCGGCTTCAGGATCGAAACCTATGCCGTCATCAGCAATCTCCATCACGGACAGCCCGGGACGATAACAGAGATGCACCTTGATGAGCGTCGCCTGAGCATGCTTCAGTGAGTTGTTCAGCGCCTCGCGCGCAATGTGATAGAGCTCCTGCTGAACGAACATTGGCAGCGTCTCGTCGCCATCCTGGATGAGTTCCGCGCGCACGCCGCCCCGGACTTCGACGCCCTGTAGGCGGGCGCGCAGGGCCGCTGCCAGCCCCGTGCGCTCTATCTCCGGGGGCTGGAGCTCGTAGATCAGCAGGCGCATCTCCCGCAGCGCGTCGCGCGAGGTATCGCGCAGCGCGCGCAGGTGATCCGTCACCTGTTCCGCGTTGCCCGCCTCCACCTGGCGGGCAGCGGCCTCTGCATACAACGTCATGCTGTAGAGCGACTGCGTCACAGAGTCGTGCAGCTCCCGTGCCAGCCGGTTGCGCTCGTCCAGCGCGGCCGCCTGCCCCTCGCGCTCGCGCAGCCGCGCGCTCTCGATGGCAAGCGCGACCTGGTCAGCCAGGCTCTGGGCCTCGCTGATGTCGTCCTCGTCGAACGAGCGGGAGTCGCGGTAGTACAGGGCCAGGATGCCATACGGCTGGCCGCCGACAAACAGCGGCGTCATGAGCATTGCGGAGAATGACGCCATCAGCTTCCGGATCGGGGGACGCTGCAAATAGGGGGGCATTGCCTGCCCTTCATACATTTCGATAAGGTGGGCGGCAATGTTGGTCACCGGGATCGGCCGGTTTTCCTGCAGGACGCGGCCCGCGATGCTCCCATCATAGGGCAGCGAGGCAGCTTCCCCGGAATCCCGATCCAATCCGCAGCCCGCCTGGACGCACAACAACTGCTCGCCCGAGGGGATCTGCTCCAGCCTGAAGATCGCCGCGCCGTCGCTCTTCAGCATCCGGCAGGCATGGGTGACGATGAAATCGAGAGTGTCGTCGAGCTTCCTGCGCCGGTTCAAGGCGGCGACGATCTCGCGCATCCCATCCGCAATACGGCGGAATCGCTCCGCTTCCGCACGGCGCTCGCGCTCCTCCGCGTGAAGCGCGGCAATCTCGGCAGTTCGCTCCTGCACGCGAAGCTCCAGACCTTTATACGCGGCCTGCAGCGCGTCCTGTGCCTCCACGCGTGCCGCCAGCTCCAGCTCCAGTGCGCCGTGGAGCCGCGCGTTCGTGAGCAGGATGCCGGCCAGCTCCGCCAGACGGCCGATGGTGCTCAGTTCCTCAGCCTCGTATGTCTTGGAGTACATCAGCCTGGTCAGGCCGATGACCCCCGCCACCTGCCCCTCGACGAACAGCGGCACGCCCATGGCCGGTCCGATCGGATCGCCCTCGAAGCTCGCCGAACGGCCCTCCCAGAACCGGTAATTGTCGACGGCCAGCGGCCGTGCTTCCGCCCAGATCCGGCCGGCCAGGCCCTCACCGCGCTTCAGCCGCACGCCGATGCGGCTCTGGAACATGCCCGTGCCGACATGCGCAACTAAATCATCACGCTCCCTGTCCACGAGATACAGCCAGCCGTATGCTGCGCCGGCCAGCATGACCGACCGGTCGACCAGCGCGCGAAGCAGTTCCTGGACATCGCGCGCACTGGCCACGCCGACCGCCGTGTCGTGCAGGGCCTCGAGGGTGTCTCTCTGGCGCACCAGCACTTCTTCGCGCTCGCGCAGCGCACGCGCGGTGGACGAGAGTTCGTTCGACGTCCGTTGCTGCGCGGCCAACGCGCGCACCAGCAGGTCGGCAAAGCGCTCCACGAGCACCGACAGCACCAACAGGAAGACGGCGAACGCCAGGCCGGCTTCGAGCCAGTCTCGCAGGCCGGTTGGATTCAGCGGTTGGGTGATCAGACCGTCGAGCAGTCCCCGGCTAGCGAGGAAGGTGAAGACCGCATAGATCAGCAGGCTGATGACGGCCGAACCGTAACCCGCGCGTGTCCCTAGCAGGAGAGCCGCCACCACCGGCATGGCCACCAGGTAGAGTCGCCCGCTCCCGGCCAGGCCCAAGCGCGCCAGGCTGGCAACGCCGTTGGCATACGCCAGCCCCATGAGGCCGAACGCGCGCGTGCTCTCGGGAAGGGAAGGCGCGAGCGCCAGCGCGACAAATGCAATATAGATGCCGAGGTAAGCCCACAGCAGGGGCGTGATGGCCCCAGCCACATAGGCGTTGATCAACGGTGTGATGTAAGCAGGCAGCCCTGCAATCGCTATCACCGATAGGAGCGCATAGAGCGCACGCCTGCGCCACACCCGCAAGGTCGGGCCCAACAGCTCCCGGCCGTCTGATCCGCTCGTTGACCCGTTCATGCCCGTAGTTTAGCACAAGCCGCTCACAAAGAGGGAATCACGGCGAGATCCTGCTCAGGTCCGATATTAAGAACTCTTAACTTGACTCTCACGTAACGTCATGGTTCATAATGCTCGCCTGGAGGTCAAAATGAGCAAGTACACCGTGCGGCAGGTCGCCGATATGGCAGACATCACAGTGCGGACGCTGCACCACTACGACGCACTGGGGCTGTTGCGGCCGGCAGACCGCTCCGCAGCGGGATACCGGCTGTATGGGGAAGCCGACCTGCTGCGGCTCCAGCAGATTCTGTTCTTTCGCGAGCTTGGATTCTCGCTGGAACAGATAGGGGCCATCATCGAAGATCCCCAATTCGACC
>CAYLZG010000021.1:34195-40167 GCA_964387985.1 uncultured Anaerolineales bacterium
GGAGGATCATCGCCACATGTTGCAGGCGCAGGTTGCACGGCTCAAACGCCTCCTGACAACCGTCGAAAAGACCATCGCACATCTCACGGAGGGAAAAATGGCACTGACCGATGCGGAGCTCTATGAGGGCTTCTCAAAAGACGAAGTCGAGCGCTACAAGCGCGAGGCAAGAGAGGAGTATGGCACGGAGGTAGTGGAAGAATCCGAGCGCCGCGCCAAGGGCATGACCAAGGGGCAATGGCAGGGGGTGAAGGACGAAGGCGAAGCTGTGACGCAGGCGTTGGCCGGCTTGATCGACCGTCCGGTCGACGACCCTGAGGTGCAGGCGCTCATCGCGCGACACTACAAGTGGGTCTCGACCTTCTGGACGCCCGATGCGGACGCGTACCGGGGCCTCGGGCAACTCTACACGGACAACCCGGAGTTCCGGGAGACTTATGACAGGTACCATGTTGGACTGGCGGACTTCCTGCGGGAAGCGATGACTTACTACAGCGAACACTCGATGTAGCATTCAAACGCATGGTGCTCGCCCGATATTGCGAAAGTAATGTTTCTCGTTTATTGTTAAGCGGAGCATTATTCGGGAGAGCACCATGACCAGCGTACAGCGCGGGCGGGGGTTGACCTGCGACATGGTCAGTCTGCCGTCGGCGCGTCTTGCAGACCTCGGCGCACTACTGGAGTTTGTCGACGTTTTCTGCGAGCAAGCCGGCATAGATTCAGATGACCACTTCGACCTGCGGCTGGCCGTGGAAGAAGTATGCGCCAATGTGATGATGCACGGTTACGAAGATCGCGCACCGGGCCCTCTGGAACTCTCCTTTTGCTCAGACGGACAGCAGGTTGCCGTCACCATCTCTGATCGAGCCAGGGAATTCGATCCCGAGCTCGCGCCGCCCCCGGACCTCCAGTTGCCAGCCGGAGAGCGGGAGCCGGGCGGGTTTGGTTGGCACCTCGTTCGCAACCTGATGGACCAGGTGCAGTATCGCTACGATGCGGCCTACGGCAATACCGTGACGCTGATCAAGTACCTGCATGCTGCCGAGAGCGTCGAGTATCCGCGTCCATAGCCGCGGAGGCATTTCATGGAATTGAAGGACTACATCCGGCCGTTGCGCAAGTGGTGGTGGCTCATCGTTGCCGCCACCCTGGTCGCGACCGTCTCCAGCTACCTGGCGACCCGCGAACAGCCGCCCATCTACAGGACGCGGACGACGATCATGGTCGGCTCGGCGATCGAGAACCCAAATCCCAACGGAAACGAATTCTGGCTCACCCAGCAGCTGGCCAACACCTATGCCGACATCGTCAAACGCGACAACATTCGAATCGCAGTCATGTCGCGCCTCGGTCTGCCCTGGGTGCCGGATTACACCGCGCGCGTCGTTGAAAACACCCAGCTGATCGAAATCTCGGTGACTGACACGGACCCCGCACGCGCGCAGCTGGTGGCCCAGGCGCTCACGGATGAGTTGATCCACATCAGCCCCTCGGGCACGAACCAGGAGGACCAACAGCGGCAGGCATTCATCAGCCAGCAGTTGAACGACCTGGAAGCGAAGATCGAAGAGACCCAGACCGAGATCGATCGCAAGCAGGCCGAGCTGGCCAATATGTTCAGTGCGCGCCAGATCGCGGATACGCAGACGCAGATCTCGGGCCTGCAGAACAAGAAGCTGACCCTTCAAGCCAACTATTCATCGCTCCTCAGCAGCACGCAGCGAGGCGCGCTGAACAGCATCAACATCATCGAACCGGCCGCACTGCCCACCGCGCCGGTCGGCCCGAACAAGAGCGCCACCATCCTGCTGGCCGCGGCCATCGGCTTCCTGCTGGCCGCAGGCGCAGCGTACCTGCTCGAATATCTCGACGACACGATTAAGAATCCGGAGGAGGTCCAGAAGGCGCTCAACCTGACAACCCTGGGCGCGGTGCCGCAGCACGAGGACATCGGACCCGGAAACGAGCTGGCAATCCTCTCGAACAGCCAGTCCGCGGCCACCGAGGCGTACCGCGTCCTGCGCACCAACCTGCAGTTTTCCGCGATCGACCATCCGCTGCGCACGCTGCTGATCACCAGCCCTGCACCGGGCGAAGGCAAGTCGCTCACTGCCGCGAACCTGGCCGCTGCACTGGCACAGGCAGGACGCAAGGTGATCATCGCCGATGCTGACCTGCACAAGCCGCGCGTCCATCGTGTGTTCCGCATTCGGAACAGTGTCGGACTGACCACTGCGCTGCTGGACGATCACCCCGATCTCGATGAATTGATCCAGGAAGGCCCGGTGCCCAATCTGTGGGTGCTGACGTCAGGCCCCCTGCCCCCCAACCCGGCCGAGCTGCTCGGCTCCGCACGCGCGAGGGAGCTGATCGCTCAGCTGCTGGAGCGCGCGGACGTGCTGGTCTTCGACAGCCCGCCGATCGTGGCGCTGGCCGATGCGGCGATCCTGAGCACGCAGACCGACGGCGTGCTGCTGGTGCTGGATGCGGCGAGTACGCGCCGCGATGTTGCGCGCCGCGCGGTTGAGGCGCTCCGCCGCGTCAATGCCCGCGTGCTGGGGGTTGTCCTCAACCGGATGCCGATCAAGGGCGAGGGCTACTACTATTACTATTACCAATCCGACGCGCAAGAATCACGCAGCGGGAGCGGCCTGACCGGCGTGCTGCGCAACGGCAGAAAACGCTCCCGGCGCCGGCCGGCCACGCCGCCCGTCACGGTCCCTCACAGCGGTGACACGGGCTGAAGTCGTCGCGCCAGCTACACCCCCGGACCGGCTCCTGACCGCCCGATAGGATCGCGCCCGATGACCGCCCCCCTGCCGGTCCAATGCGAGATCGAGATCACGCCCCTGGTGGGCCGGCCCGGGCTGGGTGAGCTGATCGTCTTCTTTGTCGGCGATGCCCTCGTCGCGCACGGGCTGCGATAAGCACCTCGGCTGCACCTCTTGAAACTCCGTCTTCACCCTCGCCTGCCGTCCTACCCCGGAACTGTGGACATACCTGGCACGTCACAACGATAAAAAGCTGGTATAATCCAGGTAGACTGGCGCCGCAGCGGGCTCTTGCCCAACGTGTTTTTAGCGTTCCGGCCTGGCTGCGATTACAGGAGGAGGGCTTCAATGTTCATCACCCGCGCCGCCGTAGCTCGTGTATCCCTGCTGGCTCTGATCGTGGCGATAGCTCTGGTCGCGACTGCCTGTCGCGCCAGGCCAACGCCGGTTACGACCGGGCCATCTACACCCGCGCCAGGCGTATCCGCGTCCGGCTCAACTGTGACCGGCGCGACCACAGCCGCCGGCTCCGCTGAAGCCGCAGCTGTACTGACCCCGCAGCCCACGCCGGGCCTCCAGTACCGGCTGTCAGAAGGCAGCGAGCAGCCCGCGCCCGTGGGCGTGCTCCCGCCAGCCCCTTCCCGACCGCTGCCCGCGGCGGACACGCAGAAGCTGCTGGGCCGGCTGCCCGCGCTGGAAGGCCAGGCAGGCGATGTCATGGAGCTGAACCTCCCAACCGACACGCTGCCCGCCCCGCGCCCGGGGACGACGATCAAGGAGACATTCCCTCCCCCGCCCGCGCCCACCGGCGCGCCTGAGGTGACAGCCGGCCCGCTCGAAGTGCTGCGTTACGGGCCCGAGGGCGATGTCGCGGTCGCGCCCAATCTCAGCATCACCTTCAACCAGCCCATGGTGGCCCTGACCGGGCTCAGCGACCTGGCCCGGGGCGATGTGCCCGTGCGCCTGTCGCCCCAGCCCGAGGGCCAGTGGCGGTGGGTCGGCACCAAGACGCTCCTTTTCGAGCCCGCGGCAAAGACCGGCTTCGCGGCAGGCCGGTTCCCGGCAGCCACGCAATATACGGTCGAGATTCCCGCGGGCACGACATCGGCCACGGGCGGCAAGCTTGACCAGGAAGTCACCTTCACCTTTACGACCCCTGCGCCTGCGATCGAAAGATCGTTCCCCAATAGCGGACCGACGCGGCGGGACACCCCCTTGTTCATTTCGTTCAACCAGCGCATCGATCCCGTAGCCGTCCTGAAGACGATTTCCGTCAAGGCGGGCGAACGCACCTATGCCGTCGAGCTGATCGGCGAAGAGGAGGCAAGGGCGGACCAGCTGCTCTCCGGCCGCGTGCGGGCTGCACAGGATGGCCGGTGGCTGGCTTTCCGCACGACCGAGTTGCTGCCCGCGGACGCGTCCGTGACGGTCACCGTCGGGCCCGGCACGCCCTCCGCAGAAGGCCCATTGACTTCGGCCGCGGCCGAGACCTTCTCCTTCCGCACCTACGGCCCGCTCAAGGTCATCCAGGCGCAGTGTGGCTGGGGCAGCGAATGCACGCCGTTCATGCCGTGGCAGATCGAATTCTCGAACCCGCTGCTGCGGGAGACCGTCAGCGAGGCAACCGTCACCATCGACCCGGCCCTGTCGAGCCTTACGCTCGACGTGTACGGCAACACGCTGCAGATTCGCGGGGCCAGCCAGGGCCGCACGACCTACCGCATCACGCTGGATCGGAGCATCGGGGACGTGTTCGGCCAGACCCTCGGCCAGGATCAAACGGTGAGCATCACCGTCGGCTCGGCACAGCCTGCAATGGTTGTTTCGGGCGATAACTTCGTGGTGCTCGATCCGCTGGGCAAGCCCGCACTGTCGGCCTACACGATCAACTACAGTCGCCTGAACGTGATCGCATACGCGGTGACACCCGAGGACTGGACCGCATTCAACACCTATCTCCGAGAGCGCTACCGTACCGACCAGCCGCCCCCGATCCCGGGCAAACAGGTCTACAAGAAGACCGTAGGGGTCGAGTCGGTGGCCGACAAGCTCGTCGAGACCGCGATCGACCTGGAGGCGGCTTTCAAGCAATCCAAGGGCCATCTCGTCGTGCTTGTGAAACCCGAGCGGACGGGCCTCCCGTCCCTCCTGCAGCGCAACCGCGTGGAAGAGGCGGTCCTCTGGGTGCAGCGCACGCAGATCGGCCTGGACGCGTTCACGGACGCGGGAAAGATGCTGGCCTGGGCGAACTCGCTGCAGGACGGCGCGCCGCTGGCAGACGTGGAGCTGTCGCTTTGGCCGGGTTCCGGGAGTGTCCGCACCGGCGCGGATGGAACCGCGACCCTGACTCTCCCCGCGGGACGGCCCGCCCAACTGCTCGTCGCGAAATCGGGCGGCGAGACGGCCATCCTGCCCGCCAATCTGTACTTCTGGGGCGACGAGGGGTGGCAGCAGCGCCCGCTGACCGATCAGCTGCGCTGGTACGTGTTCGATGACCGCCAGATGTACCGGCCCGGCGAGGAAGTGCACATCAAAGGGTGGATCCGCCGCTGGGGCGCTGGCCCACGCGGTGACATCGCCGCCCTGGGTGGCGCGGCAGAGACGGTGAGCTACCGGCTGCAGGACAGCCGCGGCAATGAGGTCGCCACCGGCCGCGCGGATCTGAACGCGATGGGCGGTTTCGACTTCAGCTTCACATTGAACGAAGCGATGAACCTGGGCCCTGCCTATCTGCAGTTCGATGCGATCGGCTCAGGCAACCTCGACGGCCGCTCGTACGGCCACCAGATCCAGGTGCAGGAGTTCCGCCGGCCCGAGTTCGAGGTCAAGGTCAACCCCGGCGAAGGACCGTTCTTCATCGGGGAAAGCGCCACGGCCGAGGTGACGGCCAACTACTACGCGGGCGGTGCACTGCCGAACGCGCCGGTGAGCTGGCTGGTCACGTCCCGCTCCGGTTCGTACAGCCCGCCCGGCTGGGATGAATTCACGTTCGGACGGTGGACGCCCTGGTGGCGCATGTGGTGGCTGGATTCCGCGAAGCCGGTGATCGAGACGGGCCAGACGTTCACGGGCACGACCGACGCGGCCGGCATCCACCGGTTGCGCCTGGACTTCGATGCCGTGATCCCGGCCGAACCCACATCGGTCCGGCTGGAGGCGACGGTGCAGGACGTGAATCGCCAGGCTTGGACTGCGGGC
>CAYLZG010000022.1:0-26970 GCA_964387985.1 uncultured Anaerolineales bacterium
CTGCGCACATCTACTACAAGAACGAGAGCGTCAGCCCGGCCGGCAGCCACAAGCTTAACACCGCGGTCGCCCAGGCCTACTACAACAAGAAGGAAGGCATCCAGAGCATATCCACCGAGACCGGCGCGGGCCAGTGGGGTTGCGCGCTGGCCATCGCCGGCGAGATGTTCAAGATGGCTGTCGAAGTGTACATGGTCAAGATCAGCTATCAGCAGAAGCCGTACCGGCGCTCAGTCATGCAAGCCTACGGCGCAACGGTCACACCCAGCCCGTCGGACCGCACTGCGTCCGGACGCGCAATTCTGGAGCGAAATCCCGATACGTCTGGCAGCCTCGGCATGGCCATCTCGGAAGCGGTGGAAGTTGCCGCGACGAGCGGGGGCAAGACGAAGTATTCCCTCGGGTCCGTGCTAAACCATGTGCTGCTGCACCAGACGATCATCGGCCAGGAGGCGATCGACGCGATGGCGGAGGCGGGTGAATATCCGGACGCGGTGATCGGCTGCGTTGGCGGCGGCTCGAACTTCGGTGGGATTGCGCTTCCGTTCCTGCACAAGAATCTGACCGAAGGTAGGAAGACCAGGCTCCTCGCCATCGAGCCGTCATCTTGTCCAACTCTTTCCAAGGGACCCTATGCTTACGACTTCGGCGACACAGCGGGCCTCACGCCATTGCTCAAGATGCACACCCTGGGCCACGACTTCGTGCCGGCATCGATCCATGCAGGCGGCCTGCGCTATCACGGCATGGCCCCAATTCTCTCCGCGCTGGCAAATGGAGGATTTATCGAGCCCCGCGCGTACGGGCAGAATAAGTGCTTCGAGGCCGCGATCATGTTTGCACGCACCGAGGGAATCCTCCCCGCGCCTGAAAGCAGCCACGCAATCCGTGCAGCGATCGATGAAGCGCTGGATGCGAAGGCTAAGGACGAAAAGCGGGTGATCCTGTTCAACCTGTCGGGCCACGGCCACTTCGACATGGCCGCGTACGATGCCTACCTGGCCGGCGCGTTGCCGGACAACGGATTCAACCAGGAGATGCTCATCAAGTCGCTGGAGACGCTGCCGAAGGTCGCCTGAGCAGTTTTTTGACAGCGGGCGGGATTTGGAAGATAATATCGCTGGAAGGTATGCTCGGCGCCGCAAGGCGCCGAGTTGTTTGAAGAGGAGGGATTCCGATGGCTCAAGCAACCAAGATGGGTGCAGACACCGCGACTCTGGAGAGGCGGCGAAAGACACTCACCGGTCACCAGTGCAACAAATGCCACCAGGACGTCGCTTTCGGCGATCTGCTGATGGTCAAAGTTGTGGAGATGCAAGAAGGCCGGCCGCGTTCGCACCAGGTGATCTACCACCGAAAGTGCTACACGATCTAGACTGTATTGACAGCTCACAAGAGACGCGCTCCCACGGGATAGCGCGTTTTTTGTTTAACGCTCTTGGGCTTGACGAAGCCCCAACAAGGCTGTCGCACCCACCCAGAGGAAGAAACCACCAATCATGTTTACGATGGCGGTGAAGAGGAACGCGAGGGTCAGCACCTGCAACGCGTCGAGTATGTTCACGCGGATCGAGGCATCAAGAAAGCTGAACGCCCCCAACACCCATGCGATCAGCAGTACCCCACCTGCGTAGAGGCTGGCGAGCAGCCAGGGTTTGCGATCTGCCCGGCTGGGCATCATGGCATTGCTGACTGCAAAGATCAGATAGAGCCATATCCAGAAATCCGGGGTCTGCGGCATGGTTTGCACGGTCCGAAAGAAGCCGTTCCAGCCTTCGGCATTCCAGATGCGGCCCAGTGCACCGACATCGAATACGGTGTAGCTGACGAGCAGCAACACCGCCGTCCCGGCTACAAAGGGGGCCACGCCCACGAGGCTGTCCCGGATCGTACCGCCCGAGTAAACGCTGACTGAACCCAATTCGATCGAATTGGAGTTTTTCCGTTTGCGCGGCCCCAGCCGGAAGTCCGTAACTTTGATGCCAAGCACCCTGGCCGTCACGAAGTGGCTTAGCTCATGCAGGAGGATGCCGGGGAACATCAAAAGGTAGTAAGCAACCATGACGACATTCTCGTCGCCGCTGAGCAGCCAGCCGATGGTCTGCACCTGGCGCGTGACCCAGCGGCCCAGATGAATCAGAGCCACAACGGTCAGGATGAAGGCGAGGGACTGGGATAACAAAGTCATGGGAAAACCGAATGGACGCTGGCAATCACGACTTCAGGCGCGGTTCCTGCCGAGGCGCCCGAAGCCGTGATCACTCGCCAATGCTCAGTACAATTCAGAGGTGATCCGGATCATCTCCGTGAACGTGTCGATCTTGAGGCTGGCGCTGCCGATCAACGCGCCGTCGATGCCAGGCATGCTCATCAGCTCGCCAATGTTTTTCTCGTTGGCGCTGCCGCCATACTGGATGCGGATTTTTTGTGCGACCGCCTCGCCGTACATATCCTTCAGGGCCCCGCGCACCACCGCGCCGCAGATCCGGT
Source organism: uncultured Anaerolineales bacterium (assembly GCA_964387985.1). Classification (GTDB taxonomy): domain Bacteria; phylum Chloroflexota; class Anaerolineae; order CG2-30-64-16; family CG2-30-64-16; genus JALOOB01. The sequence continues at coordinate 2,491 of CAYLZG010000022.1, forward strand.
TGGCGACCTCTGAGGTCGCTGTCTTGCCGGTGCCGATGGCCCAGATTGGTTCATAGGCGACTACCAGTTTTTGAGCGGATTCGGCCGGGAGTCCGGCAAACGCGGCACGAACCTGGACGTTGATCCACGATTCGGTCTCGCCGCGTTCCATCTGCTCCAGGTCTTCGCCCACACAGACGATCGGTGTGAGCCCATTCTTAAGGGCAGCATTGACCTTTCGATTGATGAGCATGTCGGTGTCGTTGAAGTGTTGGCGTCGTTCGCTGTGGCCGATAATGACGTAGTCGGCCAGCCCCCTCAGCATGGGGCCGGATACTTCGCCTGTGAACGCGCCTTTGTCGGCCCAATGCATATTCTGGGCCCCGACGCTGATCTTTGAGTTGGCGAGTTCTTGGGACACGCCGGGCAGGGCTGTGAAGGGTACGCACACGACAATGTCGACGTTGTCGTACTTAGCGACTATTGGGCGCAACTCCCGCACGAAGTCGACAGCTTCGGCAGGCGTCTTGTACATCTTCCAGTTGCCGGCCAGAATAGGTCTACGCATGGATAACTCCCAGATTACGATTTGTCTTGCTCGTTCGCCGCGCGCTCTGCGGCCAGGCGCGCCTGTTCTTCGTGCCATTCCGCCAACAGAACGGGATACTCCTCTGCGGTGATGAGGCTGCCGCCGGTCACTTCGCTGTCCAGCACTTTCTTCTTCGCTTGATCAAAGTGGAGTTCCACTTCGACATTCTGGAAACAGAAGTACTTGCCGCCTCCGGTCAGCCACTTGCGCACGCGCCACGTCCCATCGTCTTCGAGACTCGGATCGTTACGGAGGTCGATGCGGGCACGGAGCGGCTCGCCGCACTTTTTGCACTGCACGTGGATCCAGTAGACCCAGCTTTCATCCCCGAAGCCGCTGCGACCGCCTCCGCTGGACGTGGTCGATTTGCCACCCAATGCCTTCTTCAGGCTGTCCAGAAAGCCCATGATCGATGCTCCTCTCGTGGACGTGCAACTGAGATGCAGCACACTGCCCAGTTACGCAATACCCGCTGGGATGGTGTCCATCGGACTGTTGTCCACAGCGGGTATTGTATCACAAGTGGGCGTGTGGTCTTGGACCTACTTGTCGTTCAACGCCGCAACGCCGGGCAGTTCTTTGCCCTCCAGGAATTCGAGAGATGCGCCGCCCCCGGTCGAGACGTGGGTCATCTTCTTGGCGACACCTGCCTTCTTGACTGCGCTGGCGCTGTCGCCGCCTCCGATCACGGTCGTGGCGTCGATTTCCGCTAGCAGCTGCGCGATGGCGAAGGTGCCCTCTGCGAATTTCGGCATCTCGAACACGCCCATCGGTCCGTTCCAGACCACCAGCTTGGCATCCCGGAGGATCCGGCCGTAGGCCTTGATGGTCTTCGGCCCGATGTCCATGATGCGCCAGCCCAGGGGAACTTCGTCTGCATCGACAACCTTGCTGTTTGCCTCGGCATCGAACTTGTCCGCGATGATCGCGTCAACCGGCAGCACCAGTTTGTCGCCAGCTTTGGTCATGATGCTCTTGGCCGTTTCGACGGACGCTTCCTCAACCAGGCTGTCGGCCATCTCGTAGCCCTTGGCCTTCAGGAAGGTGTTGGCCATTCCGCCGCCAATGAGCAACTTGTCACACTGGGCGAGCAGGTTCTCGACGACCAGGATCTTGTCGCTGATCTTGGCGCCACCCAGGATCGCCACGTAAGGCCTTTCCGGGTTGCTGGTCGCCCGGCCCAGGTATTCCAACTCCTGCTCCATCAGGAAACCGGAGACCGCAGGCAGGAATCTTGCGACACCTTCTGTCGACGCGTGCGCGCGATGCGCTGAGCCGAACGCGTCATTGACATAGACATCGCCTAGCCTTGCCATCTGCTTGGCCAGATCAAGGTCGTTCTTTTCCTCGCCCTTGTAAAAGCGGGTGTTCTCCAACATCAACACGTGGCCCGGCTGCAGGGCCGCGGCTAGCTTCTCGACCTGTGGGCCGACCGTATCCGGCGCCATCTGCACGGTTTTGTCAAGTAGTTTACCGAGCACCTCGGACGCGGCCTTGAGGCTGAATTCAGGGTCAGGTCCGCCCTTGGGCCGGCCGAGGTGGCTCATGAGGATCACTGACGCGCCCTGATCCAGAACGTATTGGATGGTGGGCAGTGCAGCGCGGATGCGCTTGTCGTCAGTGACGACGCCAGCTTGCATGGGCACATTGAAGTCGACGCGCATGAGCACGCGTTTGCCCTTCAGGTCAACATCCCGAACGGTTTTTTTGTGCATGGCGACCTCTCAGAGTTTGCTGGCGAGGAGGGCGGCAAGGTCGGCGGTGCGGACGCTGTAGCCCCATTCGTTGTCGTACCAGGTTACGACCTTGATGAAGTCGTTGTCGCCCTTGCCAAGCACCATGGTAAATGGCAGATCGACCGACGAGCTGTGCGGGTCGCCCTTGTAGTCGATGGATACCAATGGCTCATCCACCGCGGCCAGGATGCCCTTCATGGGGCCGGCTGCTGCATCGCGGAAGGCCTGGCGCAGCGCCTCTGTGTTGGTGGGTTTCTCGATCTGCGCAGTGAAGTCCACGACCGATACGGTTGACGTTGGAACGCGCAGCGCATAACCGTCGAATTTGCCCTTCAGCTCAGGGATGACCAACGCCACGGCCTTTGCGGCGCCGGTAGTTGTTGGGATGATGCTCATGGCCGCAGCGCGTGCCCGGCGCAGATCGCTGTGCGGAAGATCGAGGATCTTCTGGTCGTTGGTGTACGCGTGGATCGTTGTCATCAGGCCGCGGATGATGCCGAAGTTGTCGTTGACAACCTTGGCCGCAGGCGCCAGACAGTTGGTGGTGCATGACGCGTTGGAGATGACGTCATGGTGCGCGGGATCGTACTTGTCATCGTTCACACCCATGACGATGGTGATGTCCTCACCCTCCGCCGGGGCAGAGATGATGACTTTCTTAGCGCCACCCTTGGTGATGTGGTTCTCGGCGCCTTGGACGGTCTTGCCTTTCTTGTTGACACCATCCTTCTTGATCGTAAAGAGGCCCGTGGACTCGACCACGACCTCGACACCCATGTCGCCCCAGGGGATTTTACCAGGATCAGTCTCCTTGAATGCCCTGACGGGCTTGCCATCGATCAGCAGGCCATCTTCCTGGACTTCCACCGTGCCATCGAAGCGTCCATAGTTGCTGTCGTACTTCAAGAGATGGGCCATGGTTTTGAGATCACCGATGTCGTTGAATGCCACGACCTCGAGAGTGTCGCCATGGTAGTCGCGGATCGCCTTGAGAACTTGCCGCCCAATGCGGCCAAAACCGTTGATGCCGACTCGAACTGTCATAGGTAAGAAACCTCCTTAATGTGAAAACCGCTCATATCAAATTGGATCGAGATCGACTACGATCAGTCGAACTCTCGCTCGTCAAATTGTACCGCAGCGCGGTAGTTGCGATCCAGTCGCTCATATAGCCGCGCATTCTCGATGGCCATAGCACTGAGGCTGGCGATGGCTTCGGCCAATTCACGTTCCTCTGGGCTGAATGCCCGCGCGTCGCCCGTGTAAACCCGCAACACGCCGATGGACTGGCCCTGCACCTGAAGGGGCACCACCAGCACCGACACGATTCCTTCCTCTTTGGCTTCGCCCGGGTACTGAAAACGAGGATCGCTGCGGGCATCCTCGATAATCACGGGGCTGGCGCTTTGCAGTGCCAGCCGGTCGATCTCGCTCTGCGCCATGAGCACGGGGCCCTTAGCCCTGTAGCCTGCACTCAGGCCGTGGGCCGCGCCGAACATCAGGTGCTTGCTGTCAGGTCCCAGGAGGCGCAGTGAACACGCTCTGGCCCCGAAGGCCTCTGTGGTGGAGACAACGATGGTCTGCAGAACCTGCATGATGTCCAGCGAGGAGTTGACCGTGCGCGCCACCTGATAAAGGGCGTGAAAGAGGCGTCCTGACGCCTCTATTGTGCGCTCAGGCATAGCAGCCGTTTCTCCTAATCGCCAATAAGCGCCATGAGCGCTTGGGCAAGTTTGATAGGGTCGTGGCGCCAGGGATACTGTCCGTCGACCAAATCGGCCAGGATCAGCCGGTATCTGTCTGGTTCGCTTTCCGGTGGATGCACCCACTCCGCGCCTCCGCCCAGCGATCTGTCTGGTATGATATTTCCGTTTGCCAACACGATTGAGAAAACGTCGCCACCGACGTGATTCGTCAGAGCGTCGACGTGATCCATAACATCGTAGCCGGCCGTCTCGCCGGATTGAGTCGCAACGTTGCAGACGTATACTTTCACAGCGGATGCAGACTGAATAGCTGCGCGCAGATCGGGCACCAGCAGGTTAGGAAGCACGCTGGTATAAAGACTTCCCGGCCCGATTACGATCAGGTCGGCATCCAGGATCGCCCGGATTGCCTTAGGATATGCCGGCGCATCCTCCGGTTGCAGATAGACTCGCTGGATGCGACCGTTGGCATGACCGATATTGGATTCGCCGTATACCTGCATTGCCCTTGACCGGCCGTTCGCTTGGGCCGGTTCAGGCGACAGCACCTCGGCGGCCAGCGTAACCTGCATCAGCGTGGATGGCATGACCTGGCCACGTACGGCCAGCACCCGGCTGGACTCTCCCAGCGCTGCTTCAAAACTACCTGTGATCGCCGTCATAGCGGTCAGATACAAGTTGCCGAAGCTGTGGCCATCGAGATCGGTGTTTTCTGCGAAGCGGTACTGAAAGAGTTGAGAAACCAACCCTTCGGCGTCGGACAATGCAGCGAGGCAGTTGCGAAAGTCGCCCGGGGGCAACATCCCCAAGTCACGGCGCAGTCGACCGCTGGAACCTCCGTCGTCTGCGACGGTGACAATAGCTGTGATGTTGTCGGTTTGCTTCTTGAGGCCGCGCAGCAGGGTGTTCAGTCCGTGTCCGCCCCCGATGGCTACAACCTTGGGCCCTCGTTGGCGCTGCCGGTGACGATACACGACATCGACCACCTCCGCTTGATCGCTGTGCCGGAATGCCGACAGAAGCGAGCGGTTCAACTGCAGAACGGCGACCGCAACGAGGATCAGGCCTACTCCCAGGAGGGTGACAACCTCGACTACCGGGTTGATGTGAAGTGTGTGGAGTCGCTCAAAAATGCTCCACACGCCGGAGATGCGCGGTAGCCCGGTGACGGCCAGGATGAGGAGCATGAGACCAACAGCAAGCAGGGCTAACCAGCGTTTGACGCCCATTCCGGGGCGCAACCACTTCCACTGGCTGAATCGACTCACCCATCGCCCCATCGTCACCTCGTGCACAATCCGAAACAGTATAGACGAGGGACAGGTGAAAGTCAAAGCAAAGGTGCTTCCTTTTCGTGTGATTTGACACGAGTGGATGTTAGGAGTAGCATGCGAGCGTTTGATTAGCGGCAGGGAACGCGGCGATGCGCGCCTCCGCAGTATTTGAAAGGGGAAACATGAAGCAGCAAGTTGTAGCCAAGCCGAGAGACGGTTTTACAACCGGCCTCGGCGTCATCGCAGCCACGCTAGGTTCGGCGATCGGATTGGGAAACATCTGGAAGTTCCCATCTCTTACAGGTACGAACGGAGGTGCAGCATTTTTGATCCTGTATCTGGCCTGCACCCTGCTGGTCGGCCTGCCGGTTATGATTTCTGAGTTGGCACTCGGGCGTCGGGCACGCGCGAATGCGGTCACTACATTTCAGAAGCTTGCACCACGCGAGCCGTGGTGGCTGGTGGGCGCGGCCGGTGCGCTCGCAGCGTTTCTCATTCTTGCGTTTTATACTGAGGTCGCTGCCTGGGTCTTCGCTTATATCTTCAAGGCCGGCCTCGGCGGGCTCAACTCCACTGACCCGACCATCACCTCGCAGGCTTTCACCAGTCTCATCTCGAATCCGGTGCAATCGCTCCTTTGGCAGTGGGGTGTGCTTATCTTCATCGCGGTGATCATTATCGCTGGTGTGTCCAAAGGCATCGAAGCAATGACGAAGCGGCTTATGCCCGCCCTGTTCGTCATCCTGCTGATCGTCATTGTTCGCAGTTTGACGCTGCCCGGTGCAGGTGAAGGTCTTGCGTTCCTGTTTCGCCCGGACTTCAGCAAGGTTACCTGGGCGACCGTTCTGGTGGCGATGGGCCTTTCGTTCTTCAAGCTGTCCGTTGGAATGGGCACGATGATCACTTACGGCAGCTATTTCCGAGCGGACCAGAACATCCCTTGGACCGCCGTTCGCGTGATGTTGGGCGACGTGCTCGTCTCAATCATGGCGGGCATGGCAATCTTTCCCGCAGTCTTCGCATTTGGCTTTCAGCCCGATGCGGGCGCGTCACTCCTGTTCATAACGATTCCGGCAGTCTTCAGCTCCATGCCGCTGGGCCAGGTGTTCATGGTCCTGTTTTTCATTCTGGCCGCAATCGCGGCGACGGGCGCGATGCTATCACTGCTTGAGGTACCCGTGGCCTTCCTCAACGAGAGGCTGCGCTGGTCGCGCCTGGTGTCCACAATAGTGACCACGGTCATTCTCGCCGGTTTCGGATCCCTGGCTGCCTTGTCTGGAAGCGTGCTGGCAGATTTCAAACCGTTCGGTATGACGATGTTCGATCTGTATGATTTCACGACCTCTAATATTCTGCTGCCCTTGGGCGGGTTGTTCATCTGCCTGTTTGTGGGCTGGCGCTGGGCGCGCAGTGAAGCTGCAGCCTCGTTGTCGAATGATGGTGCATTGCGCAACGAGGGGGTCATCCGTTTCTTCCTCGGGGTGGTTAAGTTCGTTACCCCCGCGCTCGTCTTTGTGGTGCTGTTGAATGGCCTGGGGTTGATTAAACTGTAATAGGATGGGGGGCCGGCCCGGCCCCCCATCCATTCCTGCAGATTACCGTACGATCGCCGAGATAAGCCACGTCAGGATACTGAGCGTGATCGATGCGATGAACGCGCCCAGGAAGCCGTTAACATGCACGCCCTTCACCAGGGCGCCCATGAGCAGGATCATCAGGGCGTTTAGCACCAGCGCAAACAGGCCTAGCGTCAGGACCGTGATGGGCAGCGACAGAAATGCGAGGACTGGACGTACGAATGCGTTGAGCAGGCCCAACACCAGCGCGGCGATCAGTGTGGTGGTGAGGCCGTCGATCTGCAGCCCCAAGTTCAGCCGCGAAATGACGAAGAGGCCGGCCGCCGTGATCAAAATAGTCACTATGAAATTGGTCATGTTGCCCTCCGAACGATAGAATCATATACCACTACGCACGGTAGCGTACGTAAGTTTCACTCTCGTGAGATGATTCTTCTATGAGCAAGTACGAGCGGTGGGTCTCACAGCACATTCCGCGCATGGACGGCAAGACCGTTCTCATCACAGGCGCCAACAGCGGCCTGGGCTTCGAGGCCGCAAAGCTGCTTGCGATTCGGGGCGCACAGCTGGTGCTGGCTGTCCGCAACCGCGACAAGGGCGAGGGCGCCGTCGCCCGGATCCGTGCGGTCGCGCCGGACTTGAGATACACGCTTCTGCTTTTGGACCTTGCCGACCTGGTCTCTATCGGCCGCTTTGCCGAGAACGTGCGCGACGCACACTCACGGTTGGATGTGCTTGTCAATAACGCGGGTGTGATGGCGATCCCCCGCTCCAGCACCGCTGATGGGTTCGAGATGCAGTTCGGCACAAACCATCTCGGCCACTTCGCGCTTACGGGCCTGCTGTTGCCGCTGATTCTCCACACACCTGGCGCGCGCGTAGTTACCGTGTCCAGCGGCGCTCACATGGCTGGCCGGATCAACTTTGATGACCTGCAGAGCATGGACCAGTACAACAGTTGGCGAGCATATGGTCAGAGCAAGCTCGCCAACTTGCTCTTTGCTTACGAGCTGCATCGCCGGTTGACCGATGTCCATGCCAGGGCCATCAGCCTGGCCGTCCATCCTGGCTATGCTGACACTAACCTGCAGACCGTCGGACCTGCAATGGCTGACTCAAGGAAGTGGCTGGAAGCGATGCGCTTGGCCAACCGCACAGTCGCTCAGAGTGCAGCCATGGGCGCACTCCCGATCATCTATGCTGCAACATCTCCGCATGTGCAGGGAGGGGACTACATCGGGCCAGATGGCCCCCTGGGCCTGCGCGGGTTCCCCAGGAAGGCTCGATCCAGCGCCGCATCCCAGGATGTAGAGACTGCCAGGAAGCTGTGGCAGGTCTCGGAGGAGCTGACCGGCGTCCCGTACGCTTTCAAATAAGTGGTGTGGGGCGCCACAGAGATCAGCAAGAGGCGGGGCTCCCGTACTCCTGGCGCTCTCTGTGGCCGCCGGTCCTCGTTTTTTGTCTTCCTCAATCTTCGAGCGTGGTGACATCCCCCTCGGGCAGCCCCAGCGCGCGTGCGCGCAGCAGGCGGCGCATGATCTTGCCGCTGCGTGTCTTGGGAAGCGATGGCACGATCGTAATCTTCTCGGGCTTAGCTATCGGCCCCAGTTCGTGACTCACATGCGCTTTGAGCTCCTCCAGGAGCGTTTCCCCTGGTTCGGTGCCCGCCCGCAGGATCACGTAAGCGTGAATTGCGTTGCCCTTGATTTCGTGCGGCAGACCAATGGCCGCAGCTTCAGCCACCGCCGGATGGCTGACGAGTGCGCTTTCGATCTCCGCGGTGCCCAACCGGTAGCCTGACACCTTGATGACATCGTCCACCCGGCCGATGATCCAGAAATAGCCGTCTTCATCCCGGCGCGCGGAATCGCCGGTGAAGTAGAGGCCGGGGTATTTGCTCCAGTATTGGCTGATGTAGCGTTCCGGGTCTTTGTAGAGCGTGCGCATCATCGCGGGCCAGGGCTTCTTCAAGACCAGGTACCCCTCTTCGCCCACAGGCACAGGATTGCCCGCGTCGTCCACGATGTCTGCTTCGATCCCCGGAAATGGCCGGGTGGCGCTTCCGGGCTTGAGATCCACAACCGGCAGCGGCGTGATCATGAACATGCCCGTCTCGGTCTGCCACCATGTGTCCATGATCGGACACCGCTCCTTGCCGATCACGCGATGATACCAGCGCCAGGCTTCGGGGTTGATCGGCTCACCTACACTGCCCAGGAGACGCAAGGAAGAGAGGTCGTGGCGGTTGGGCCATGCTTCGCCGAACCGCATCAGGCCGCGCAGTGCGGTGGGTGCGGTGTACATCACGTTGATCCCGTATTTCTCCACCATGCTCCACCAGCGGTTGGGATAGGGAAACGTTGGCGCACCTTCGTACATGAAGCTCGTCGCTCCAAGCAACAGCGGACCATAAACGATATATGAGTGACCGGTGATCCAGCCAGGATCTGCGGCGCACCAATAACGGTCATCCTCCTTCAGATCAAAGACCCATTTGAGCGTGGTCCCAACGCCCACCATATAGCCGCCGTGAGAGTGGAGAATCGCCTTCGGCCTGCCGGTGGTGCCTGAGGTGTACAACATGAAGAGCGGGTCTTCGGCGTCCACTACTTCTGTTTCGCATCGATTGCCACCGCTTGCAGCGCGTGCGATTGGCAGAGACATCAGGTCGTGATACCAGTAATCTCTTCCTGCCTCCATCGGCACATCGTGGCCGGTTCGCTTAAACACGATGACATGCTCCACCGAGCCGGCGCGTTTAATTGCCTCATCGAGGATGCGCTTGAGTTCGACCACCTTGCCATTCATGAAGCCACCGTCGCAGGTGATGGCGACGTTGGACTGGCTGTCCTCGATCCGACCGTGCAGCGCTTCAACCGAGAATCCCCCATAGACGACGGAATGAACCGCGCCGATCTTGGCGCAGGCCAGCATTGCAATAGGCAGTTCCGGCACGCGGCCCATGTAGATTGTCACCCGATCGCCCTTGCGGACGCCCATGCTTCGCAGCACATTGGCGAACTTGCACACCTCGCGGTTGAGCGCGTGATAAGAAAAAGTCCGCAATTCGCCGTTTTCACCTTCCCAGATCAGGGCGAGTTTGTTCCGGCGCCACGTCTGTACGTGTCGATCGAGGCAGTTGTAAACGATGTTGGTCTTGGCGCCGGTGAACCACTGGTAGAACGGCTTGTTGGATTCATCGAGGACCTGGTTCCACTTCTCGAACCAGACAAACTCCTCTGCCTGGGCGGCCCAGAACCCTTCCGGGTCACGGTTCGCCCACTCGGCCATCTCCTCGTAGCTTGCGACGTTGGCGGCGTCCTTTATCACAGAAGGGGGATGGTAGATGCTTCTCGTTTCGGGGCCATCAAGTGTGCTCATGATTCTCCCTCCGCGCGTGTAGTAGGTCGTTTGATACAAATATAGATTTAATTATAGACAAGTTTGTTACAATACGCAATGCCAGATTTCCGTCATCTTCGTCACAATACGACCTCTTCCGGTTGACGCTGGTGAGAATGGGGTTATAATTCGTACAATTAGTAACGAACTTTTCCTTGCCCGTGCGATGCTCGTGAGTGAGGAGCGCGATGATGACCGATAGTCGTCCGGCCGGAATCCCGGCGCCGAGCCTTCGTCGTCTGCCGCTGTACTACCGGCGCCTGATACAGGCACTTGATGAGGGCCGTACCAGTCTGTCGTCCAAGGAGCTGGGCGATGCGGCTGGCGTGCCCGATGCACAGGTCCGGAAGGATCTGGGCTACCTGGCATATGAAGGCCGTCCCGGCGTAGGATATGATGCCAGGCTGCTGGCCGCGTGCCTGGAAGAATTTCTTGGGTTGATGAATGACAAGGAGGCAGTCCTTGTTGGTCTTGGCAATCTGGGGCATGCGCTGGCCAATTACCCTGGATTCGAGCGGTACGGTCTACGCATCGTTGCGATCTTCGATGAAGATCCCGCGAAGGTCGGTCGGCTGCCTGACGGCAGGCAAGTGTTCCCTGTCGGAAAACTCGCTGACCTGGTGCGCCGGCTGCAGGTGCGCATCGGCATTGTCACGGTCCCAGAGAGCGCCGCTCAGGCTGTTGCAGACGCACTCATTGCCGGCGGGGTGCAGGTGATCTGGAACTTCGCCTCGTGCAAGTTAAGTGTCCCAGCAGATGTGCTGGTGAAAAATGAGGATCTTGCTGCCGAACTCGCGACGCTCTCGCACCACATCACACGGCGAAAGCTCGGAATCGATGGGAAGCCCAAGTCCTGATTCGTTAGGGAGAATGCATGCTGACGGTAGTAGTTTGTGTCGGTAGTTCGTGTTACGTGCGGGGATCCGAGGATCTGGCTGCGGCCTTCGACCGGTTGATCCAGGAACGTAACCTTGCCGCGCGGGTGGAACTGACCGGCGCATTTTGCATGGATCAATGCTCCATGGGGGTGTCGGTCCGCGTGGGCGATCGGGTGTATCGTGCCGTCGATGCGACCGATCCTGTTGGATTCTTCGATCGCGAGGTGATGCCGTGCCTGTGAGTGACGGCGGATGTTCGCTCATTGGGATCTTTGACGGCGGTATGCCGGCGTTGCGAAAGGGAAACTGACGGCGTGGAGCGCATCGTTGAAATCGCATGGGATAGCCTGTGCAAGCACGGCGAAGAGCTGTGCGGCGATTGGGTCAAGGTCGTCTCGACGGATGAGGATCTGATTGTCGTGCTCTCAGATGGGCTCGGCAGCGGTGTTAAGGCCAACATCCTCGCCACCCTGACCGCGCAGATCGCTGCGGAGATGCTGCAAAAAGGCGCGAGCATCGACGAGGTGGTCGAGACTCTGGTAGAGACGCTGCCTGAATGCCAGGTACGCCATCTGGCGTATGCTACGTTTGCGGTCCTGCGCATTCACAGGGCGCGTGAGGCATATCTGGCCGAGTACGACTGTCCGCCGCTGCTGCTCACGCGTGCCGGACAGGTTGTTCAGCCAACGATGCGAGAGCGCACGGTTGCGGGACGCAAGATTCGGGAAGGCCAGTTCACACTGGAATTGGACGACTACCTGGTGCTTGTGAGCGACGGCTACATTCACGCTGGGGTGGGTGGCCTCTATCGGATGGGTTGGGGCTGGAGCAATATCGGTACCGCAGTGCAGCGGTGGGCAGCAACCAGGGGCGACACGCATCAGTTGGTCCAGGCACTCAGGCGCACGTGTTTGAAGCTGTCGAAAGATACACCGGGCGACGACGCTACGGCGGTGGCGATGTGGGTGCGCCCGCAGCGTAAGGCGACAGTGTTGACGGGTCCGCCTGCCGATACGGCCCGTGATGCTGAAGCGGTGAACAGGTTGATGTCCGCCACGGGTATGAAGGTAATTTGCGGCGGAACGACGGCCCAGATGACAGCCCGCGTGTTGGGGAAGCCGCTACGGGTGGCATGGAAGCAGCCTTCCAGCCGGGGCCAGGGGCGAAAGCTGCCACCCGTAGGCTCGCTGGAGGGCGTGGACCTGGTGACCGAAGGCATTCTGACGCTCAGCTCGGCGGTCGACCGGCTGCGCGATGTGCAAACGCTGCACGACCTGCCAAATGATCAGGATGCTGCGTCACAATTGGTTCGCGTGCTGCTCGGCGCGGATCAGATTCATTTCATTGTCGGCGATGCGATCAACCCGCAGCAGTTGGCCGATGTGGTGCGCGGCGTGCCGATGCGACAGATCTATCTGGACGAGTTGATCGAAAAGTTGCGTGAGCGGAACAAGGCGGTAACAGTCGAGCGTCTGTAGGGGATGCGGCAGCGGAGGGTCGACAGGAGGAGAACCGTGGATCCTGAGTACGTTGTGGTCCTGGTGGCGGTTTCAGACGTTGATGCCGGTGTTCAGCTGGGCCGGAGGCTTGTTGAAGAACGCCTGGCTGCCTGCGTGCAGGTGATGCCATCCGGTACGGCAATCTATCGGTGGCAGGGCGAGCTCCACGTGGAACCCCAGGTGCAGCTGCTCATCAAGACGCGGAAGATCGTGTTGCAGAGCCTGTGTGCGCGCGTGGCCGCACTTCATCCGGACGAGGTTCCGGAGATCCTCGCATTGCCGGTCGTCGACGGCCTCCCGGAGTATCTGAGCTGGCTGGGCGAGTCTCTCGGCTGAGTGAGGATTGTAGGGTAAGCCGTTGCCATTCCTTCCCAGCGTGTGCACGGCCCCGAACGCTCAATTGGTGGAAACAAAAAAGCCGAGCTCCAGGTTCTGGAAGCTCGGCTTTTCGAACGGATCTCTACTTCAGGGACAGAAGATAGGCGACCAAATCATTGAGCTGTGCGTCGCTTACGACGCCCTTATAGCCTGGCATCACACCCACTGCATATCCCGATGGTGCATGCGCGTTAGGTTCCAGGATGGAGTTGCGGATGTACAGATCGGCCGACTCGCCCTGGACCTCTTTCCCAGCGCGTGTCCCGATGCCCTTCATAGTCGGGCCGACTAGCTTGGAACCGTCAAGCGAATGGCAGCTGATGCAGCCTGCGTTGGCTCCGATTGTTTGTTGGGCAAACAGCGCCTTTCCGGCGTCAACATTGCCGCTCCCGCCGGTGCTCCCGCTCCCCGTCGAGGTGCTGCCGCCACCGCCGCAGGCCGCCAGCAGCGCCAGTACGAGTACGAGCACCACCGGCAGATGGATTCTCTTCATAGGTTCCTCCTTAACCGATTTGATGCGTTCCAGACGCACAACCAGAACACCGCTATTATCGCATGTTTCGGATCCACGGCCAGTGAGTTGCTATCCCAAGTCGGATTTCGGTTGGAGGTTCGCCTGGATGACCCCGCGAACTCCGTTCACCAACCAGTACGGGTCCCCTTCAGCTGCCTGCTCAGCCTGGCCGGGAGCGAGTCCAACGATCAGTTCTGATTTGAAGGTGCGCAGTGCAACGAGAGATGCAGGGAAGTGGGCCGTGGTTCCGATGAAGGACGCTGTGGGCGGCCAATGCGCGTCGCCGACCAGCCGCCGGTAGTTGGCATCGCCCTTGATGATGACCAGGTCCAGTGCGCTGAGCGCTGCACGTAAGCTGGCCGGCATCTCGTAGAAGAACAGGGATGAACAATAGAAGGCATGCGTCTGCGGACGCAGGTCGCCCGCAGAGACATGGGCGTCGATCCGGCGCCCCAATCGCCCGGCCATTCCGCCCGCTTCGATGAGCGCATCGGTTCCATTTGCCAGGTCCGGAATCATCGCATCCGACACATAGAACGGCTGAGGCTTGAGATGGAGATGAACTTCGGAGGCAAGGTCGCTGCTCAGGAGAAAATCGGCAAGCGCAGCGTCCATCAGGAGCTCTGTGCCTGCATTGTCGGCGATGATGCCGAAGCGGCCACCTTCGTGATCCAGGATGTGCGCCCAGACCGCCGCCGAATCGTCGACCAGGAGATTCGTTCGCTCCTGGTCCGGCGCAGCGGTGGCGCCCAGGTGTGCGGCTATCGTGTAGCTCAGGTCGGTCCGGTTTCCCCACAGGCTGGCATGGAGCAACTGCTCGAAGCGGGTCTCCATGTTATCGGATAGGCCTGCCAGAAGACGCCCGACCGCGGCAGGTGCTACATCGTGAGCCCACTCTTTTCGCTTCGCACTGGCGAACGGATCGAATCCGTGAAGCGGACCGGGACGGAAGTAACCGGTGGCCTCGAGCACGCGGCGGTAGAAATAGGCCTCCGCCCAATACCACGGGACCTCGAGCCATGTGCAGCCAAAGTAGGGTGCGGAGCGAGCATTCCAGTCGAGCGCATCTGCGGATTTTTCCCGCAGCGGGCGGATGTGGCCTTCGGTGAGTTCGGCATGAAGGGCTTCCAGCGCATCGATGACTTCCGGCGGGAAGTCATTGGCTGCAATCATGTCTCTCAGGATGGCGGGCACGCGTACCCTGAGCGTGTTGTGCGCGAATGAGCCGGTCTCGGATGTCATCAGCAGGGGCGGCATATCGGGGCGGCTCATTTCACCGGCTCTCCGCCAGTAGCTCGCGCATCTCCAATGGCATGCCCTTGCGCTCATCGCGCGCGAGGGTCAATGCGCCCAGGGCGCATACGTCGACGCACACGCCGCAGCCCATGCACGCATCCCAGTCTATTTGTGCCCCTCCATCGACCAGGCTCAAGGCGCGGAACTGACACGAGCTAACGCACTCTCCGCAGCCGATGCACAGGGCAGCATCCGCGTGGCAGACATATCCGGATGATGCCAACATCGGCACACCATTGAAGTGCGCGTGCATTGCACCGCAGCAGCATTCACAGCAATTGCAGATGGCGTAAAAGCGCCCCAGCATCGCATCCTTGAAGAACGCGTGGTGGACATGGCCACGATCGTGTTCTTCCTGCAGGATTCTCGCCGCCTCATCCCCGTCGATCCTGCGCGAACGACTGGGATTGTGTTCGGTGACGAAGCTCGCGAATGGCTCCCCGACGATCAGGCACACTTCCAACGGCCGGCACGGTGATTGCCGCGCAGTCCGGCAAGGACATTGCATGGCGACGATGTGGTCGGGATGTTGGAGAATGATGTCTCGTGCCAGCGCGTAGGGGATGATCTGTTCCAGGTCGCCGAGGTCAACATCGCGGCCCACCCGGACGAGCTGCGTCGCAGCCTCCAGCGTCACCACCTTACCATGATAGGTGTCTGCAAAGCCGGTGTCCTGAACTGCCCCCGTTGCAGCCTTCCGCGCGCCCTGCCTATGGATCAGGCCATCGATCCAGGCGATGAGAGGCTTGGCCTTTTTGGCCAGGGGATGTTCGCCCGTGCCGATGCCGATATAGAGGTACGGCCAACGCGCATAGATGTAGCCGTGGAGTAAATCGAAGAGGGAATAGTTTTGCGTGCGCCGGGCCTCGCGAATGAACGCCCGGGTGGATGGCCTGGGAACGAGCGGGTTACGCATGATGTATATCCTCAAGGACGATGTGACTGTGCGAGTGCCTGCTGGCAATCAGGCATTGGACCGAGTCTGCAGACGGTCATCGCGCTGCGCTGTGGTTTCGAAGCGCCCACCTGCTGCCTCCGGCGATGGCCGCGACGCCGAGCAGCGTCCCGAAGGCGGCCGCCAGCGTGTAGCGCGGCAGCGTATCGGCTGCCCACAGGGCATAGGGCAAGAGGAATAGGACTCCTCCGGCAAGGCAGATCAGCAGGGGGCGCCAGACCCTGGCAGCGCCTTCCTGCAGCAACTTCACCAGGGCGATGGCCGTCGCAATCAGCAGGATGAGGCCGAGCACCAGCATCGCAGCGTAGGTTATAAACGAGCCGTAGCCATAGGTCAGCGCAGGGGGGAACACGAACGCCACGGCCGCCCAGATGCCCCCCGCGACTATGAGCGCGATGATCCAGGCCGTTCTGCCCCGCACGATGGCGCGGCTCGCCAGAACGTTGAAGCCCAACAGGGCGAGCCCAACCGCCAGCAGGATTTCTCCGACGAGCAGTTGGAAGAAATCGAATGCACCGCTGACCGTGACCGGACTGTAGTTGCCGACGGGGATCTCCTGCCAGACGCCACTGGAGTCATACACAAGCACTCCTGCGTGGCCCATGGCAAAGACCGCGTTTCCGGTGCGCCGGTCGATCCTTGCATCGATGGGGGTGGGGCGCAGCTCGGCCGAAGAAGTCAATCGCTGTTGGGTGGCAGCTGCTACCGCCTCGCTCGTGTTTTCGACATGGTAGACCGTGCGCCAGGTCGCGCCGCCATCGTCCGAAAACTCGATGCTCAGGCCGGGCTCGAACCGATAGCGGCGCTGATCGTTGTTCGGATTCAGCGCGGTGACCGGTGCGCCGGACGGGACCTGACCCAGGCTTGGGCAGCTGCCGGGCGGCGCATCTGATCTTTCCCAGGTCAGTCCGCCGTCTGTGCTGCGGTAGCTGGTGTATCCTGCGAAGGCCAACACCTCGCCGTCGCGTTCCTCCAGGCAGTAGATGCCGGGATCGGGTGCAGGTGCGTTGGCAACGGTCAGCAGAGCGGCCATGATCAGCGCAGCCCAGCCGGGCGCGGCCAATTCAATCCGGCCGCAAGCCGGCTCCGGGGTTCGGGCCCACAGCGCAGCGCTGGCAACCAGGGCGATCAGCCCGACAAGGTCGGTAGGATCGCGGCGCCAGCCGACGGTGAACCCGAGCACGCGCTCTGCCAGTGCGACGATGGTTTCATGCGCGACCGGTACGGTCTTGGCAGCCACGAATACGACGGCCACTGAACCGAAGGCCAGCCATCCCACCGCTGCAGCACGCCGTGGGCCGCGGCCGGGCAGCACCAGGGCCACGAGCACGGCCAACAGGAGGGGAATGAAGAACAGCCAGGCGAAATCTCCCAGCTTGCCGGTGAGCGCGGACGGCCAGATGCGGCGCAACAGGTGATCGTTGATGAGCAGAAGGCCGATTGCGACGAGTGTCACCGGGTGTATCGACAGGCGCAGGGCTTTGCGGAGGGTGCGATCGTCCATGCGGGCATTATAACATGCGTTGACACATCTCGCGGCCGGTGCTATCCTCGCCAGCAGCCCCACGTTGTGGGCATTCACGTAGTGGAATCTTGAGGTATGAGAGGCCAGCAAGCATGACGGAACCCTCGTCCGAGCTTCAACGCGTCATGGTCATCGCCGCACATCCCGATGACCCCGAATTCGGGTGTGCAGGAGCCGTACTTAAGTGGGCCCAGGCAGGGCGCCACATCACATATGTCCTGATCACCAGCGGTGACAAGGGCAGCCACGACCCCGACCTGCGTCCGGGGCAGCTCGCCGCACGGCGTGAGGGCGAACAGCGCGCTGCGGCTGCGGATCTGGGTGTGCGCGATGTGATCTTTCTGCGCCGGCCGGATGGACTGCTTGAGAACACCCTTGATCTGCGCCGCGAGCTGGCAGCGCTGGTGCGCCGGCTGCGCCCGCACATTGTCGTGACCATCGACCCGTGGCGGCCCTATCAGCTCCATCCTGATCACCGCGCGGCAGGACAGGCGGCGTTGGACGCAGTATGGTCGGCGCGGGAGTGGTACATCTTTCCGGAGCAGCTAGTTGAGGGGGTGGAGCCGTGGCGGGTGCGGCAGGTCTATCTGTTTTGGACGGATCAGCCAGACTACTGGGAGGATATCAGCTCCTTCCTGGAACAGCGTATTGCGGCGCTGATGCGGCACGTCAGCCAGGTGGGGACAGATCCGGAGAAGCTGGCCGAGCGTGTGCGCCAGCGAGCGCGTGAGGCCGGCGAGAAGCCGGGGTACGCTGCTGCCGAAGCGTTCAAACGGTTTGAGTTTTGATGATGATGCACGCTCACCACAAGAAACGCAAAGACGCCGATGCTTTCAAGGGCCTCTTCCTCGCGCTGCGGCTTTTTTGCATCCTTGGCCTGCTTCTGGGTCCGGCTTCACCTGCTTCTGCCGACACGCCTGCGCCCGACCCGCGCTTTGGGGTCGTGGAGGCGTTCGTCAACGCGGATGCTGCGACGGAGGCCGGCGTTGGCTACAGTCGCATTATCCTTCGGTGGGACGTGATCCAGCCCGACGGGCCCGCAGACTGGAAGCCCGCGAACGTGCCCGACCCCTATGTGGAAGCTGAGCTGGCCGCGGGGCGAGAGGTCGTTGCGATCCTGATCGGCACCCCGAAGTGGGCCGCGGTTAATCCGGCTGATGGCGCGAGGGCCGTGCCCAACATGGACGCGTGGGCTGCCTTCACCAGGCGGATGGCACAGCACTATCGAGGGCGCATCCACCAATGGATCATCTGGAACGAGCCGGATGTGTGGGAGGCCGGCCACCCGGGCCAGACTTGGGCGGGCAGCGTGGAGGACTATGCCAGGCTGCTCAAGACCGCATACCTGGCGATCAACGATGGACAGTCCGGGCAGTCGGTCTACATGGCGGGGTTGACGTACTTCTGGGATTGGTCGCATGGCAGGCGGCAGTACCTGGATCGCCTGTTGGATGTACTGGTGGCAGAGCCCCAGGCAGCCGAGCACGGGTACTATTTCGATGGGCTGGTCTATCACCTTTACTTCAAGCCGCTGCAGACGCCGAAGGTGCTTGGCGAGGCACAGCTCAGCCTGAAGAAGCATGGGATCAAGGACAAAGAGCTGTGGATCAATGAGACCAATGCGCCGCCATCGGAGGACAAGCTGGAGCTGCCATGGTCCAGGCCGAGGTATCGCGTGTCTCTCGAGGAGCAGGCCGCTTTCGTGATCCAGGAGTTCAGCCTGGCGTTTGCCGCGGGCGCAAACCGGGTGGAATTCTACAAGCTGCGCAACTCGGCCGGCCACCCTGAGTCGATCGAGCCCTACGGCCTTCTGCGCGGCGACGACTCCCGGCGGCCCGCGTTCACTGCGTTCCAGGTCGTGACAACCTACCTGCGCGACTTTCGCAGTGCGCGGCGCGAGCAGTCGGGCACGATCAATGCGGTGACGTTCGACCGGGGGAGCGCGACAACCACGGTGGTCTGGACCACGGGGCTATCGCGCGCGCGAGCCTCGGTGCGCGCGGTGGCCTCCGAAGCGCTGCTCGTCAACGAACGCGGGGAGACACAACGGATTCGGGCGCAGGGCGGGGTATACGTGCTCGACCTGCCCGGCGCAACATGCCTGAACGGCCGCGAGTGTCTGATCGGTGGCGCACCCCGGCTACTGGTGGAGCAGGGTGCTGCGCGCGGGCGCAATGTGTTCACAGCGGCGAAAAAGCCATGACGCGATAGTAGTTTGATGATAGCGGGGATCGAGTGGATTCAAGGGGAACCCTGGAACCTGGAGAGCGTCTATGAGATAGTGTCCCAAGGATTTATTGGAGCAGTTTTAGGCGCCCGGGTGGGGTGGAGGGATCAT
Source organism: uncultured Anaerolineales bacterium (assembly GCA_964387985.1). GTDB lineage: Bacteria > Chloroflexota > Anaerolineae > CG2-30-64-16 > CG2-30-64-16 > JALOOB01. The sequence goes on from CAYLZG010000022.1 coordinate 22,137, forward strand.
GTTTAGAGTATTTTCAGATCCGGATATGCGGGGGAGGCTGAGCAAGCTCGGTGGGATCGCTTTGCTTGTTGCGACGCTTGCAGGCGTGGCAGTTGCAGCCGGCAGTTGTGGCCTTCTGCCGCGATTAGTGCCGGTGCAGGCGGGGCGCGGGACTCCCACCGCGACCGCGCCTGTCATTGTCGGGGAGCCGTTCGTCGAGATCGCGCCGGTGTCCGGCGGATCAGGTACTCGTATCACCGTGACGGGCCGCAATTGGCAGCCTGGCAACACGGTTTTCGTGCGCCTTGAGGACGTCGAGACGGGACAGACGCCCGGTCTGGACCAGGCGTCCGCAATCGTCACTGACCAGGGCGACTTCGTCATTCGCTTTACTTATCCTTATGATCCGCGGTGGGCCCTCGCGCCTCGTACGCTGGTGACCGTGATCGATCCATCTACGGGGCAGCGCGCGAACGCGGAGTTCCGCATCCTCACTCCGGCAACACCGACGCCCATTGCGACACCTACCGTGCAGCCGACCGCCACTGCCCTTCCGACGCTCGTGCAGCCAACGAGGGTCGTGCCGACCCAGGTCGTACCGCGGCCTACGGCGACGCGGATTCCGCCGACTGCGACGCGCGTGCCTCCGACTGCAATCCCCCCGACTGCTGTCCCGCCGACCGCGACGCCCGTGATCACGGAGTGGCGCGGGGAGTATTGGGCCAATCTCAGCCTGGCCGGGATTCCGAACGTCGTTCGCAACGATCCGGCGGTCGACTTCAGCTGGGGACTTGGCGCGCCGGTCAGCCAGGTGACAGCCGATGGTTTCTCGGCCCGCTGGACGCGCACGCTGGACTTCGTTGAAGGGACCTACCGGTTCACTCTGAGCATGGATGATGGTGCGCGGCTTTGGGTGGATGGCCAGCTCATCATTGATGAATGGCGCGACAGTAGCGCCCGCGAGGTCAGTGTGAACTATCCCCTGGCCCGTGGCAAGCACCAGATCCGCGTGGAATACTACGAGCGCACAGGCCTGGCCCGGATTGCCCTGCGTTGGGAGCGGACCGGGCAGATCAGCTATCCGGATTGGAAGGGCGAGTACTGGAGCAACAGGGATCTGTCGGGCACGCCTGTGCTGACTCGCAACGATCGCATGATCGATTTTGCCTGGGGTACGGGATCTCCTGCGGCGGGAGTGCCGGCAGACAATTACTCGGTGCGCTGGACCCGGCAGCTGGAGTTCCCGAACGGCGTGTACCGGCTCTTCAGCCAGAGCGATGATGGCATGCGGGTGTATGTTGATGGCCGGCTGGAGCTGGACCGGTGGGTCGATCAGAGCGGCTCTACACCCTATTCGGTCGATGTGAATTTGGGCGGCATCTCAACCATCGTGGTGGAATACTACGAGCGCACGGGAGGCGCAACCGCGCGCTTCTGGTGGCAGAAGATCATCGTTCCACCGCCGCCACCGGCTACGGCAACGCCGACGCGGACAGCGACCGCAACTGCGACCGCCACCGCAACTGCGACCGCCACCGCGACTGCAACGCCGACATCGGTCTTTACGTCGACGCCGACCGCGACTGCGACGGCTACCCACACGCCGACGGCGACGTCGACGGCAACGGCCTCCCCGACGGCTGGCCCCACGTCGACCTTTACATCGACGCCACCTGTCACCGCAACGGCAACGGAAACGCCAACGGCTACGGCGACTGCGACGCACACGCCAACGGCTACGGCAACCGCCACAGCCACGGAGACGCCGACGGAGACACCTACCGCTACCGCTACGGCGACTGCGACGGAGACCTCAGCGGCGACGCCAACCGCGACGGCGACCGCGACAGAGACTCCGACTGCAACCCCAACGGAGACGGCCACAGCGACAGCGACCGCGACAGAAACCCCGACGGCGACGCCAACGGAGGCGGGTGGTACGGCGCCCATCACCCAGACGCCGACAGCCACAGCGTCTCCGGCGCCGGTGACGGTCAGGCTGAACGAGATCCTGCCTTACCCGAAGGCAGTCAACTGGGATGGGCGAGGTGGTGCGAACGCGCAGGACGAGTGGATCGAGCTCCACAATCCGACCCGACGCGCAGTGGATCTGTCGGGCTGGTCCGTCACGGTGCAAACTCCTGGCAAGCCAGTGGCCCAGAAGTACCGCTTCACCAGGCGGACGGTCATCCCGGCGGGCGGGTATGTAGTGCTCTACCAGCGGGATACGCGGCTCCTGCTCGACGACCTCACTGCGACGGTGCGGCTGCTCGATGCAGAGGGCGAGGTGGTCGACTGGGTGGTGTACGAAGAACTGGGGCCGGATGAGAGCACCAGCCGGGGCGAGGATGACGAGTGGCATGCCGGTTGGACGCCGACGCCGGGGAAGGAGAACACGGCGCCATTGCCCGCGTTGAAGCGCGGAATCCGGGTCTCGCCCACGCCGCGGGCGAGGACGAGACCTTAGGGGCAAGAGGGTTGGCGAAAGCGCCGGGGCCGCAAGGTTCCGGCGCTTTCGCGCGGTGGGACGGCGGCGTGCCTACCCGTAGGATGCTGCGATCATCTGTGAGGCATCTTCCGAAGGCGCGCGGCCAGGTGTTCTCGTCCTTCGACTGCGTCCCGCCCAGGATGCCTGTGGCCATGCATTCTTCGATCGTGTATTGCCCAGAGTGCGGGCGGGAGCCCGCCAAGAATGCTCAGGATGACCAGGGCCGTCAGAACAAGGGGAAGGATGGACGTGCCGGAGAGGGTGCTGAGGCGCACTGCATTGGGCCGGGCAGGGATGACCTCGACCGGCGTATGGCGCGTGCGGCTTCCATCCAGTGCCACATCTTCAAGCAGGTAATAATGCATCATGACAGGATCGGCGCTGGAGTCGAGCCACCGGTAGGCGTGGCCCTCGCTCGAGCCGGGCGAAGCGGCAGGAATCAGGGTCTCATTGAGCTTCTTCCACGGGCCTCCGGACGCCGCCGCGCGGTAGAGGTTGAAGCCGGCGTTGTCGTGTTCGGAGACGGTTTCCCAGGTGATGAGGATGCCTCCTGGCGTAGGGATCGCGTCGAGCGCGGCAATGCGCACGGCCAGCGGGCCCGCCTTGAACGTGTGGTCCTCGACCTCGCCGCCGTCCGCACGGCCGGTCGGCTTTAACGGTTCATCAGTGGCCAGGAGCTGCGATGGCGGGGTGCATGCAGGCGCCGATGGGTCTGGTGCGGGAACGAGCCGGAAGCGCATGTTGTATGCCGCAGCAACGTCGATTGCGCCGGAAGGGATCGCAAATGTTACGAGCTGATCCGTGCCGGAAAGCAGGGGTAACCCGGAGATCACCTCTTCGTCCGGGCTCCAAAGTCCATCGGGCGCGTGGACCAAACCCTCCGGCGGCTCCGAGCCGGTGTAGTCGAGCCAGGCGTGGAGACACGCGTACTGGCCTGAGGCGCCGGTTACCGTGACCGACACCTCGCCATCTCCGTCGCTCCAACTGCTCTCCCCGAGCACCACTCCATCGTTGGAATCGGGACCATCCTCACCCTGGCTGCCCCAGAGCGTCCCCAGGCGCAGGTCGCCCTGACCCGTGTGCCAGGCCAGTCCGTAGCTGCCCTCCAGGTCGCTCAGATCGGGAACGAGGCGCAGCCCGACGAGGACGGGATCGTGACTGGCCGCGCGGTAGGGGTTGGTGTCGTAGAGGCTTATCCGCTGCGATTCGGTCTTGTCCTCCTCGTTGTAGTCCAGCGCGGCGGGCTCATCCGCATTGTTGTGCCACGGTTCAACGCCGGTCACCTGGGGCACCAGCGCGGTGCTGGCGAGCGCGCGGTCACTGGCGCCGGAAAGGCCATCCCACACGACCGTGTACGCGTGACCCGCTGCGGTTGAGATCAGGTCCGTGTAGCCGCCGGAGACTATCGTCACGATAGGATCCTCGTGGGCGAACGCATTGGCATCGCCGATCCACAAGAAGTCAGGGTCCCGGCTCCCCGTGGGGTCACTGTCCAGCCAGGTCACCAAGGCCGCGGCAGCCTCCGTGCGCAGGGCATTCCAGCAGCCCTGGCCGTCGCCCTGGTCTGCGTCTGGACCATCTGATGGGCAATTATCGCGTGCTGGGAGATCAGAGACCACCACGGTGAAGCGTTCGCCCCAGTTGGCCTCTTCGAAGGTTTGAGCCATGGGCACATAGCCGGCAAGCGAGGGCTCTGCGAACGCATCTGTGGTGGGTTTCTGGGGTGCGGCAATGGGGACCACCCGGTCGGACCGGTAGATGATCCCCACGGTTGTGGCGGCGCCGCCCCAAGTGATGCCTGTGCCGGGATCGATGGCCGCGAAGGCGTCCGGCTCGGATGCCGCATTCAGCCCGCGGACCAGGTCGGCCAGCGCGCTTGCATCGCCGTAGGGATCGTTCTCGATGCGGGTGACCCCCAGGATGTCGGCATCCAGCGCCAACAGCGCAGCGATCAACTTATCGCGCTGCCGCGTGAACTCCGCAGCAGTGCTTGCGCCAGGAGAGCCGGAGAAGCCGCCGCTCTCATCGCCATTGAAGTAGTTGCCGAGGTTAGCGCCTGCCACGCGTATGTTTGCACCGGAGAGCACGGGACTTGTCTCCTGCCGCGGGTTGGAAGGTGTGAAGACCACCGCGCCGAGCGGCTGGATCCGGTAGCCCTCCGCGGACTGGTCGACCACGCCGGTCAAGCCTGCGGGCACAGTGTCGCCGGCGCGCAGCGTGTGGGATGCAGAAAGGCCGGGATGGGGGTGCATGATGGGGTCGGGGTGTTCGAGCAGGTTGCCATCGTCGAGCGTGATGCTGCGCAGGGCCACCTCCTGCCGAAACGCGGCGAAGCCGGAGGCATCGGGGTCGTTCAGCTCGGTGAAG
>CAYLZG010000022.1:26980-39891 GCA_964387985.1 uncultured Anaerolineales bacterium
ACCAGCCGGACCTGGCCGAGCTGAGCGAGATCACCGGTCTCCGATACGGTAAGCGGACGGGGGATGGTAACCAGCATGCCCTCGTATTGCTCCCAGGTGTCCGTAGTTGGCGAAGGCAAGGTGACGTCAGTTGCAGGAGGCAGATCCGTCGACCCACATGCTTTGAGCGATGTGACCTCCCCTAGCGTCGTCAGTCCATCGACCTCCGCCACAACGCCCGTGACGCGGACGAGATCGCCCGCAGCGACGTCCAGGGTCGATGATGGCCCTTCAGCCACGAAGAGCGCCTCGGAAGTCGATGGATCAGCATCGATGTCATCCACTTCTTCTTGAACGAAGAAGCCGGAGAGCCCGGACGCGCCCTGGAAGTCGCCCACGACGATGCCCTCGACCGTGCGAGTCAAACCGGCCGAAGGGCTGCCGGCTGCGGAGCCCTGGATGGCATGGATGCGATCCGCAGGGTCGCCACAGGCATCAGGCTCGGGCTCGGGGCAAGTGTGCGCCGGGAAGGAACTGTTGCGGGGTGAAGGTGCGATGATCTCGAAGTCGGCGGCATTATCATTCGTGTCCTTGCAGCCCCCATCCTTGCGTGCTGCGGCCGTGGTATAGCTAGTTGCGGGCGCCGGACCGGATCCTTCATAGTCGATGCTGTCATTGCTGCCATACCCGACATAATCGACGATGTCCGCATCGGTGTTGTTGACAATCGCGACCTGGTTCGCCACCAGCGCTACTCTCCCTATGCTGGGTCCCGCCGTGAGTCCTCTGCCCGCGACATCATAGTCTGGGAATGTCTGGGGTTCCACCCAGCAAACGCCGCGCACCAGCAGATAGCGGTATGCCTCGATGGTAAGCGATGGTAGATTGGTCACTCTGAAGGTGCCAGGGCTGGTAGCAGATTGTAGGGACCAACCTGTCATTGTCACGGAATCCGCGCTGGCGTTGAATAACTCAACAAAGTTACACTCATAGGTTGAGCTTTCATCTACCGCACCCATGTAGACCTGGCTGATGCGCACCTGGGGCGGGATGTCCTGGGGAAGGGATGCGGCAACATCCTTGCATGCAGTGGCCGGAGCGATGGCGAGGAGGAGAATGAACAGGACGGCGGCGACACGGATACGCGACGTGACGGCAATGGATGGCATGTGGCTGCTCCTCTCACGGCGATGATGGGTGCAATTCAGGAGACCAAGCCATTATACACCGAAATCTCTCGATTGTATCAACGTATTTTGAAGAAGTATCTGTGGACTATCTAAATATATGTGTCAATCTCTCTGGCTGATTCCTCCAGGCATTCCAGTCGTCAGGAGTTCTTGTGAGGGCATTCAACACTGATGTAAGGACATCGTTAACGGGCGTGGGGATGCCGGCTTTTGCCCCGGCTTGTGCGACCGCGCCGTTGAGCCATGGCACTTCGGAGCGTTTGCCTGCCGAGAGTGCGACGTGCAGCGAAGGCATCTTGCTGCCGCGGCCGCCCGAGACGGTGGCTGCGAGGCCGCGTGCCAGCCAGGGTGGCGGGAGCAGAGGAATAAGAGGGGCCAGGAGAGGGAGCGGATACGCCGCCAGGTGCACGGGTCGGATGCGCAGGGCATCCATCACCCGGAAGGCTTCCTGCCAGGCACGCGCCTCCAGCCGGGCGGTCCCGCGGTTGGACATGATCTGGACCGGCGTCCAATCCAGGATCGCACACGCAGCGTTGGCGGGCAGGTTGAGCAGCAGCTTGGACCATTTGAGGCGCCGGTGGTCGTCGAAGCGGTCGACGGACAGACCGGCCGCGGTGAGGAGCGCTGCCGTCTCGGCGACTGGCGCACCGGGCCCGACCGGCGCAAGGCCGGCGCGATAACGCGCGCGGTGCACCCTTACGACACCCTGCGCCTCCAGGGAGAGGGGCGTGTCAATGGCGCCGGCGATAATCCGGTTTGGGCCGAATGCCTGTGCCAGGCACTCTTCGTTCCCGACGCCGTTCTGCAGGCTGAGCAAGGGCGGCAGCGCGGGAGCTGCAGCGCGGAGCTCGTCGATGACGGCCGCCGTGTCGAAGGCCTTGACGGTCAGGATCGCGAGATCGACCTGCGAGGCTGCGAATGCCTCGGCAAGGGTCGTGAACGCGGGCAGCGGCGGCGTTTGTCGCTCGCCCCCGGGTTCAACCAGGCGAATGCCCGCCCTTTGCGCAACCTCCACGACGAAGGGGCGCCCCACCAGTGTTACGCGGTTTCCCGCCAGGGCCAGCCGCGCGCCGATGAAGGAGCCGACTGCGCCCGCACCGATGATAAGGATATTCACTGGAGTCCGTGTCTCCTATTGGTACCCTTCGACTACGGGCTGCCGCCCTCCGCTCAGGGTGCGGGGCAGTGCTCAGGACCAGCTCAGGCCATATGCCTCGGCCAGCACCTGCACGGTGTGCACCACGCGCAGGCCGGAACTGCTGGCGATGTTCCAGCGGCAGGTTTCGTTGTCACAGATGGCGGTGGACGCGCCGGAGGCTTTCAGCTTGTCGAACAGAGGCTTGCCGACGGCCTGGGCGATGGCGTGCTTCTCGTGCTTGTAGCCGTAGGTGCCGGTAATGCCACAACAGTCGATGCCCATCTCCTCCACACGCAGCCCCGGCACGAGGGCGAGCAGGTCCAGTGCAGGACGGCCGATGCGGTGCAGCTTCTGGTGGCATGAGGTGTGATAGGGCATGTAGCGGTTATCTTGCGGCTTGAAATCGGTTTTGAGCCTGCCGGCCTCGTGCTGCAACCAAAGGAATTCGTTGATGTCGTAGACGTGTTCGGCCACCAGCGTCGCCTGCGGCGTGTGGATGCCGAGCAGTTCCCGATAGTCGGTCTTGAGCTCGAGTCCGCAGCTGGTTCCTCCCACCACAATGGGGATGCCCTGTCCCGCGTAGGGCGCCAGCTTGGCCAGGTTGGCCAGCGCATAGCGCCGCGCCTCGGCGAAATTGCCGTTGGACTGCATGGGGAGGCCACAGCAGTTCTGTGGTGGCAGGATCACCTCGAACCCATTATGCTCCAATACAGCGACGATAGCCTTTCCGACATCGGCCTCGTAATGCTGTGTCGCGCAGCCGTGGAAGTAGGCGACCTTGGGCTTAGATGTGTCCAACACTCCAGCCCTTTGGCCCGTCGAATCGCCCCGCACGTTGGGACGACTGAAGAACCAGGTGCGGAATTTCCTGAAGTGGAAGGTGGGGAAGGGCGCGTCCCGGTCGATGGCTACAGCTTTCTCCATGAGGATGCGCGCCGGCCTGAACTTCAGCACCGCATTGGCCAGCGGTGCGACCCAGCCGCCGACCTCGCCCAGCACCTCGTTGTAGCCGAAGGCGGTGTTGCGCCACCATTTGACGTTGAGCGGATTCCGGCGGAACTGCTCCTTGCGAAGCTCGGCCTTCGCGGCGGTGTTGATTTCCATGACATGAACGCCGTGAGGGCAGACCAGCGTACAGATGCCGCAGCCGGAGCAGTAGTCCAGGGACGCATCGGGCGACGGCGCGCCCGGATCGCGGAATCTCTGCGCCTGGGGACCCACGTATTTGGGCCCCGGGAAGAGATCCGTCACGGGCACGACCGGACACGCGCTGGTGCAGATATTGCACTTAACGCACAGATCCGCAGTGCGTTTGATGTCTTCGAGCAGTGCTGGAGTGTAGTGTTCCATAGGCTGGTTGGGGGCCCAAATCTCCGAGGACTTTGAAATCCCCGGAGGTCCGGGGACCCTTATATTACCTCGACGTCATGTGGGTGGCTTTCGGCCACGCCGGCCTGGGTGATCTGAATGAACTCGGCATTCTGCTGGAGGTCCAGGATGCTGCTTGCGCCCGCATAGCTCAACGCGGAGCGCAGGCCGCCGACGATCTGATGCAGTAAGTCATCCACCGAACCGCGATAGGGCACGGCCGCCTCAACGCCCTCGGCCACAACGCGAGACCAGGCCGGGTCCTCCCCGTCACCTTCGCCCTTGCGATCCGGGCGGTCGATGGTGGCGCCCAAAGAGGCCATGCCGCGGCTGACCTTGGTTCGCCGGTTGTTGCGCAGCACAACCACGCCGGGACTTTCGTCCGTGCCTGCCAGCAGGCTGCCGATCATGACGGTCTGTGCGCCGGCGGCAAGCGCCTTCGCAACGTCTCCGGAGGTGCGGATCCCGCCGTCTGCAATGATGGGCACTCCGAAGGGCGCGGCAGCCTCGGCGGCTTCCATCACAGCGGTGAGCTGGGGCACACCAAAGCCGGTCACAATGCGGGTGATGCAGATCGAACCCGGGCCTACGCCAACCTTGATCGCATCCGCACCGGCTTCGATCAGATCGCGAGTGCCTTCAGCTGTTGCGACATTGCCCGCGATGATCTGGATCGGCCCGAACGCCTGGCGCAGCTCACGAACCGCACTGATCGCATTGTCCGAATGACCGTGGGCGATGTCGACGACCAATACGTCGGTGCCCGCATCCAGCAGCCGGGCCGCGCGCTCTAGGAAGCCCGGCTGTACGCCGACCGCCGCGCCGACGCGCAGACGTCCCTTGTGATCCTTGGTCGCATAGGGATGCTGGAGCGAGCGCACGATGTCCTTGGTCGTGATCAGCCCGGCCAGGCGTCCCTCCGAATCGAGCAGCGGCAGCTTCTCCAGCCTGTGCTCCTGGAGGATGCGCTGTGCTTCCTCTAGGCTGGCGCCTGCGGGTGCAGTCACCATGCGTTCAGTCGGTGTCATCACAGTGCAGATATCAGCATCGTCGGGTGTGAACTGGAGATCCCGGTTGGTCAGGATGCCTGCAGGCTTGCCCCTTGCATCGATAACCACGAGACCGCCGATGCCATAGCGGGCCATGATGGCCCGCGCTTCTTTGCATGTGGCGCCGCAGACGATGGTGCGGGGCGACTCAACGATGTGGCTTTCGGCGCGCTTGGCCTTGCGAACTTCTTCCGCCTGGCGCTCGGCCGACATGAAGCGGTGGATGATGCCGATGCCGCCGGCACGGGCCATGGCGACGGCCATCCGGCCTTCAGTGACGGTGTCCATGTTGGCGCTGATGATGGGAATCTCCATGTGGAGGTGCCGCGTCAGCATCGTCGCGGTGCTGACGTCACCGCGCGAACGGACCGGGGAGTGCTTTGGAACGAGCAGGACATCGTCAAAGGTGAGCCCGGGACTCGAACGTATCTTGGCCATTGCATCCTCCATGCCGCGAAGTCTCGTGGTCAATCGAGCAGGGCCGACACCGCACGATATGCAGTGGCAATCCAGACGCCTTCGGTCGATCCTTCATAGGGCCCGTTGTAACCGCCGAGCAGCCTCCCGGCGACGCGTAGATTCTGGTACAGCACCTCGCCATCCGGCCTGGTCGGCTGCATTTGGTCGTTGGCTGTGATGCCTGAGTCGTGGATCGCGTGCTTCGCCTGCAGGAAGCGATCCCCGAACCACTCAGGCATCGGCCGCGTGTCGGTGAGCGGCAATCCGAACACGGCCTCCCGTAACTCGCCACGGTGGTTGCTGGTGATGCCGCCGCCATAGAGCCCGCCGGTGGCCAGGATGAAATCGTGCGCCCGATAGACCCTCTCGCGGACGGCACTTCCCGCAACGGGCACGGCCACGCCGCTCACCACGCCGGGGTGCGCATCTCCGACCTCGCTGCGGCCAGGCTCCCACAGGCCGCGACCGACCGGCATGTTGAGCAGAAACTGCACACCTGCATGGCCCAGCGCGTCCTTGAAGATGTTGTACAGCCGCGTGCCCGGCACGCTGGGCGGCAGAGTCGGGATCTCGAAGACCGGGGCGCCGATGAGGTCCTGCAGATGGCACCACGCGCCGGGGTAATCGTCCAGGCCTAACACCGCCGGCATGCCGATACGCAAAATCTTTTGAGCCATTGCGCCGTTCAGCTGAGCCCTGATCTGCGCGGCGACCCGCTCTCGTACGGAGCTCCGGTCAAACAAGCGGGCCAATCCCGTGGAAAGGTTGTCGAATTTGGCAGAGGCTATTTCCGGCAGGTCGAAAGTGCATGCCTCGGCCTGCACCCCCTGGCGGCGCAGATTGGCCGCGCAGAGTGCAGGAAAGAAATCGCGCCAACCAGCTGGGCCGGCGATGAGCATGGAGCCGGGCCGGTTGAGATCGCCTGCAGCGAAGCTTTCGGGGGCAAATGCGGCGGGGACGACCGCGCCGAGCGCGGTGGGCAAGCGGAGATTGCGCTCGAAGCCGCCAACCAGGTGGAGGCCGGCAGGCTCGCACAACTCCTGGAGCGCCGCGATGCCTGCTCGGATTGAATCGAGGCCGGTAAGACCATAAGGGTGCGGCGCGGTGCTTCCTGAATCGCGGTGGTGTTGGTGAAGATCGATCCAGTCGGTTAATGCGCTCTCAAGATCGCCATCCGTGTCCAGCACGCCGATCCAACCCGGCATGATGTGGGTGGTCCCGATGCCCGTGGATAGGACCCTCACCCTGGCGCCCCTCCTGTGGGCCAGCCAGGCTGAGAAGAGCCCTGCCGGGCCGCCGCCGATGACCAGAATGTCGTCCATCGTCTACGTTCCGTTGTCGAGCCGGTCCAGCCCCAGGATGTCGTGGTAGATGTGCTCGTCGAGCAGCGCCTGGCGCAAGCCTTGGCCCCAAAGGAGGGGCCGTTGCCCCTTCCAGCGGCGCTGTGCGAAGTCTGCCAGCGCGGCATTAGTTTGCTCTGCGTTTGCTGCGCCGTTCTCGTGCAGGATGCCGGCCGCGCGATAGCCGCAGAAGCCGCCCTGGCACGGACCCATGCCCAGGCGAAGATCACGCCGCAGGTCATCCAGCACCCAAGGTGCGGCCGGGTCAGGATGTTCGGCTGTTGCCTGCTCGATGTCCGCACGCGTGACGAGCTCGCACTCGCAGACCAGCGGGCCGGGCTGGCGTTCTTCTTCCAGGTGCGCCAGGCGATATCCCAGCCAGTGTGGTTTCACACCGGTCAAGGGCTGCCGCACATCCGGCAGAATGAATTCCTTCGTGATGCAGGGTGCGTCCACATCGAGCTGATTGCAGACCAGGTCTGCGGCGCGTTCGGCCATGAGCCTGTAGGTGGTGAACTTTCCGCCAACGACCGTCACCAGGCCGCCGACCCCATCGCGCTGCAGGTGATCGAGGACTGCGAAGGTGCGCTTGGCCTCGCGGCCCGCCGCGCTGCCGCCTTCTTCGTAAAGAGGCCGCACGCCGGCCCAGGCGCGGAGCGCCCGTGCCTGGCTGAACCCGGGCACCATCTTTTCGCCCTCTTCCAGCATCTTCCGGACTTCCCAATCTTCCACGCTCGTATCGTTTGGGTCGGGCACATTGACCGAAGTCGTTCCGATGACCGCGACCGTTCCGACCGGGACCAGGATGTCGCCGTCGCCCGGCAGGTGGCAGCGGTTGATGATCGTGTTAACGAACCGGTAGGCCATGGCAACCATGGTCCCCTTGCTGGGGCGCACTGTGACGGGACAGCCTGCCATGCCTGCGATTCGGCCCGCCCAGGCGCCCGCCGCGTTTACCACCATGGAAGTGGCCAGCCGGTGCGTCTCGCCGGTGCGTTGATTGCGCACCATGGCGCCTGTCACGCGTCCATCTGTCACATCCAGGTCCACGACCTCATGGTAGGTCAGCACGCTTCCCTGGTGGGCCTGGATTGCGGCACCGAGAGCCGTGAGCACGTCGAACGAATCGCAGGATGCGTCAGGTACGCGGAAGGCGCGCGAGGTGTGCGGGTTTAGCGCTGGTTCTTCCTGGAGCAACTGTGCGATCGATATCTCCTCGGCGGAGATGCCGCACTCGCGGCAGGCAGCTGCCCATGTGTCGGCGAAATCGGGATCGTCGTCCGGTGTAGTGATGAAGAAGCCGCCGGTGTCCTCGATCGCGTGCGGCACGATGCGGCGCAGGATGCGGTTTTCCTCGATGCATTCGCGCGCGGATTCCGGATCGCGCGCCGCATAACGTCCGCCCGAATGTAGAAGCCCATGGTAACGACCGGAGGTTCCGTCGGTCAGATCGTGGCGCTCGACAAGTGCAACGCGCAGCCCGCGCAGAGCGAGATCGAGCGCCGTACCGCCGCCGGTTGCGCCTCCACCGATGACGAGGACATCGAACTCATTGCTCATCTAGTCATCCAGCCAATGCATGGAGCGCTCGACCGCCTTGTTCCATCCGCCATACAGTTTCGCGCGTTCTTCTTCGCCCATCTGCGGCTGCCACGTGTGGTCCATCTGCCAGTTTTGCCGCAGTTCGTCGAGGCCGTTCCAATAGCCCACCGCCAGGCCCGCGGCATATGCGGCGCCGAGTGCAGTGGTTTCTGCCACCACAGGTCGCACTACGGGTACGCCGAGGATGTCGGCCTGGAACTGCATCAGGAGCTTATTGTACACCATGCCGCCGTCTACTTTCAACGCCGTAAGTTGCACGCCTGAGTCCTGTTCCATCGCGTCGAGAACCTCGCGCGTCTGGTACGCGGTTGCTTCGAGGGCGGCGCGACAGATGTGCCCCTTGTTGATGAAGCGAGTCAGGCCGACGATGACGCCGCGTGCATCCGACTGCCAGTGCGGTGCAAACAGGCCGGAGAAGGCCGGCACGAAGTAGACGCCGCCGTTATCCGGCACGCTGACGGCATAATCCTCGACATGCTTTGAGAACTCGAAAAACCCCAGGTTATCGCGCAGCCACTGCACCAGCGCGCCTGTAATGGCAATGGAGCCCTCCAACGCATAGACTGCTGGCGCTGTTCCGAGCTTATAGCCCACAGTGGTGAGAAGTCCATGTTTGCTGGGCACGGCCAAGGGGCCGGTGTTCATCAACATGAAGCAGCCGGTGCCGTAGGTGTTCTTGGCCTCGCCAGACTGGAAGCAGGTCTGGCCGACGAGCGCGGCTTGCTGGTCGCCCAGGTCGCCGCAGACCGGCACTTTGCCGAGGGTGTATCCGTAAAGGTCGCCGTCGCTGGACGGGCGGATAGCAGGAAGCATCTGCCGGGGAATCCCCAGAATCCGCAGGATTTCCTCGTCCCAGTCAAGCGTGCGCAGATTCATGAGAAGCGTGCGGCTCGCGTTCGTCACGTCGGTGACGTGAGCGCCACCGTTGGGGCCGCCGGTAAGGTTCCAGATGACCCACGTATCGATATTGCCGAATAGTGCATCGCCCCGAGCGGCTGCCTCAGCCACGCCATTGACGTTGTCCAGGATCCACTTGATCTTCGGTCCCGAGAAATAGGTCGCCAGTGGTAAACCAGTCTGGGCCCGGAAGCGGTCCTGTCCTCCCTCGCGACCCAGGTCAGCAATGATTTTGTCGGTGCGCGTGTCTTGCCAGACGATCGCGTTGTAGTAGGGTTTGCCCGTGTTGCGATCCCAGACCACCGCGGTCTCGCGCTGGTTGGTGATGCCCACGGCGGAGAGGCTGGCGGGTGTCACGTTCGCCTTTTCGAGCGCGCCGCGTACCACTTCCTGACAGCGCGCCCAGATTTCCAGGGGATCGTGCTCGACCCAACCGGGCTTGGGGTAGATCTGCGTGTGTTCGAGCTGGTGAGACGCGACGATGCTGCCGCGTGCGTCGAAGAGAATGCATCGCGAGCTGGTCGTGCCCTGGTCGATGGCTGCAACGAACTTCGTCATGGCTTGACTCTCCTAAGTGTGGAACACGCGAGTAGGGGCGGGGTTCCCACCCCAGGCGGCTATGGTTGCCGGTGCAAACGGGGCAGGGCGACCCCGCCCCTACATCATGGTGATGCCAGGCCGCCGCAACGCGCCGGCCTGGCGGTGCAATGCACAGTTAGAATTCGAGGAACTTGCTGCTTGGTGCGTTGCAGACGGGGCAGCGCTCGGGAGCTTCGCCTTCCAGGGTGTAACCGCAGACGGGACACACGAAGATGGCGACGACGGCAATATCGGCGCCGGCCGCAACTGTTTCCTTAGCACGGGCATAGAGGGCCGCGTGCACCTTTTCGGCCTCATTCGCGGCGTGCATGCTGCTCAGCGCCCTCTTCTCATCGTCCTCTTCTGCTGCCTGCATATAGTCGGGGTACATGGTGGTAATCTCGAAGGTCTCGCCGCTCAGCGCCACCTCCAGGTTCTCCGGCGTCTTGCCCAGGCCAAGCGCCTTGAGGTGGTTCGTGGCGTGGATCTGTTCGGAGTAGGACGCGGCGCGGAAGAGCCGGGCGACGTTGGCCAGACCCTCGCGCTCGGCGCGATCTGCGAATACTGCGTACTTAACGTGTGCCTGGCTTTCGCCGGCAAACGCATCTATCAGGTTCTTCTCGGTGGTCTCTTTCATTCTGATTCTCCCATGGGTTGTTTGACAAGTGAAGTCACGCACGAGCATATCACGCAACGCGCGCTGCGTACATGACTCACCGCATATTGGTGCAGAATCAGCCGAGGTCGATCTTCGGCGCGCGCGGCTCGGTGCCGTTGATCAGCCTCTTGATGTTGGGTCGCAGGGCCCAGGTAACCGCCGCCGCCGCGCCCAACGCGTAAACGAGGTGCAGCCAGGGACCGAGGTGCAGTGCGGCGCGGATGGCCAGTGACAGCGGAATCACCGCCGCAATCAATAGCGAAGTCAGAGACGCATAGCGGATGACATTCAGACCGAACGGCACCAGCGGGATCAGCCACAGGGCCGATAGAGGCCACAAGGCGATGCACACCCCGACGTTAGGGCCGGTGCCGGCGCCACCTTTGAAACCCAGGTAGATAGATGCATTGTGCCCTATCACGGCGGCGATGCCCGTTAACGACTCGGCCCATACCAGATTGGGGCTGCCGTCCATGATCCAACGGGCCACCAAGATAGCAAGGAGACCCTTCAGCATGTCGCCCACGCCTGTGAGAATGCCAGCCCACCGGCCGCCGGCGCGGAGCGCATTCGTGCCTCCCGTTCGCCCGCTGCCGGTCTGGCGGATGTCCTGACCCTTCATTGCGTAGATCACGATGTAGCCTACGGGGATGGCGCCGATCAGGTAACCAAGCACAACAGCCAAGACCAACCTAAGCCAATCCATCGCGTATCACTCTCCATCACGTTTCTGCGGTGCAAACAAAACGCAAAACGCGCTCGTCATGGGAGACGGGCGTTTTGCGTGAGACCGCAACCCCATTTTACACAACACAGCCGGCGGCGCATAGTTGCGCCGCCCTTCTCACCGGTCCAGGATGTTGCTCAGGAACAGCTTCGTGCGATCGCTCTTGGGTGCGCTGAAGAGACCCTCGGGTGTGTTTTCCTCGACGATCTTGCCCTCATCCATGAAGACCATGCGCCTGGCGGCCGCGCGTGCGAACCCCATTTCGTGGGTGACGCAGAGCATCGTCATGCCACTCTTGGCCAGGTCGAGCATGACCTCCAGCACTTCCTTGATCATCTCCGGATCGAGCGCGCTGGTGGGCTCGTCGAAGAGCATTATCTTCGGGTCCATGGCCAGAGCGCGGGCGATGGCCACGCGCTGCTGCTGGCCGCCGGAGAGCTGTCCGGGGTAGGAGTCCGCCTTTTCGGGAATGCCGACACGTTCCAGCAGCTCGGTGGCGGTCCGCTCAGCCTCCTCCATGCTGCGCTTGCGCACGATGCGTTGGGCCAGAGTGATGTTCTGCCGTGCTGTGAGGTGGGGGAACAGGTTGAACTGCTGGAACACCATGCCGACTTCGGCGCGTACGGCGTTGATATCGGTCGACTTATGCGTCAGTTGGATGCCGTCCACGATGATTTCGCCCGAATTGACGGTTTCCAGGTGGTTGATCGTTCGCAACAGGGTCGACTTGCCCGAGCCGCTTGGACCGATGATGACGAGCACCTCGCCCTGCTGCACGTCCAGGCTGACATCGTCGAGCGCATGGACCTTGCCGAAGAATTTGTGTACGTTTTTGATTTGAATGATTGGGTCAGACATTTGAAACCGCCTCCTACCGTTTCTCAACCGACAGCCGGCGCTCCATGGCCGAGCTGACGCGCGTGAAGAATACGGTCAGGATCAGATAGATAAGTGCCACGACAAGGTAGGTGTCGAAGCTCGCGAAGGTGCGTCCCACCCATTCACGTCCACGCCGTGTGACGTCCTCAAGACCCAGGACCGACACCAGGGAGCTGTCTTTCAGGAGTGTCACGAATTCATTGCTGACAGGCGGCAGGATGACCCTGACCGCTTGAGGCAAAATGATATGGCGCATCGCCTGGAGGTAGTTCATACCCAGGGAACGCGAGGCTTCCATCTGCCCCTTGGGGATCGATTGGATGCCTGCGCGAAAGATCTCGGTCATGTACGCGCCGAACGCGAACGTGAACGCGACGACCGCGGCGGGGAAGCCGGCGATGCGCATGTTCTTAAAGCCCAGGCCGTCGCGAAACAGCACTGGCAGGCCGAAATAGATCCAGAGGATCCAGACAAGAACCGGAACTCCGCGCACGATCTCGACATAGAACGAGGAAATGCCCCTTAGAATTCCGACATGAGAGACCCGCATCACGCCCATAACCATGCCGACCAGCAGGATGCAGGCAAACGACACCGCGGTCAGCCTGAGGGTCATGAAGACGCCGTCGCCATCCGCGAAGGAGCCGAAGACGTAACGGAAGATGGGCCGGTATTTTTCAGGGAAGGCGAAGAATAAGATTGCGGCGATGATCAGTGCGCCGATTAACAGCAGCCAGTAACGGTCAAAATGGCCCCACCGGCTGGTGCGGGCGGGCTGCCAGGGCACCGGCGCGGAGCCAGTGACTGAGACGGGTTGGTTTGATTCAGCCATCGATATCAGTGCTCCTTTTCCGATCTCTCAGGCCGCACTCGACATGCTCCAGCGGAGAACGGCGCGGCAGCGACCTTGTCACGAGTTCGGGCCTACTTTCTCAAGCGCGGGTCAAGCGCGTCCCGCAAACCGTCGCCCAGCAGGTTGAAACCCAGCACAGTCAGCATGATGGCAAAGCCTGGGAAGAAGACCAGGTGCGGCGAGGTGAAGACCT
>CAYLZG010000023.1:0-6469 GCA_964387985.1 uncultured Anaerolineales bacterium
TCGCCCCGAACAACCGCTTCACCCAGGGCGGCCTGATCGGCGTCTTCCCGACCGCCCGCCAGACCATCGAGGGCGCGATCGAGGAAGTGTTGGCTGGCAAGGGCACCCCACAGGAGGTGTTGGATAAGGCCGCTGCAAGCGTGACGGCCGCCATCGAGGAGTACAACATCACGATGGGTATCAAGTAGGCTGTCCACTGGCCCGAAATAGAGCGCTGATGGCGCTGCTTTGGCTGGCCTTCGGATTTTGGATTGCAGTAATGCTTCCGGAGTTTGCTAGACTGGACGATCAGTGTCATCAGCGCTGTTTATGGGGGGACGATGTTGGAAGGTTCGAATTTGGAATTGGCCACCCTCGGCGGAGGGTGTTTTTGGTGTCTCGAGGCCGTGTATGATCAGCTGCGCGGCGTGACCGATGTTGTCTCGGGTTACAGCGGGGGCCATGTCCATGAGCCCACATATGAGCGAGTCTGTGCCGGCACTACCGGCCACGCGGAAGTCGTGCAGCTCAAATTCGACCCATCCGCGATTTCATTCGAGGACATTCTCCGGGTTTTCTTCACGATACACGATCCCACCACGTTGAACCGGCAAGGCGCGGACGTGGGCACCCAGTACCGTTCGGTCATCTTCTACCACACCGAAGAGCAGAAGGCGGTGGCCGAACAGCTCATTGCCTCCCTGAGCCACGAGAAGCTGTGGAGCGCTCCGATCGTCACCGAAGTCGAGCCATTTGATCGGTTCTATCCTGCTGAGGATTACCACCAGGAGTACTTCGCGCGCAACCTGCACCAGGGTTATTGCCAGTTCGTCATCGCGCCGAAGGTTGCGAAGTTCCGGCAGAAGTATCTGTCTCGGCTTCGCTAGCTGCCGCGGGTGCCCTGGCAGGACGGGTGCCCTATGACCTGTCCACTACCAGGGCCACGGCACTTCCATCGCCGAACCAATGATCGCCGCCAGCAGTACCACGAACAGATAGAAGTTAGAGACGTGAAACAGCCGGTACGCTCGCTTCTTTGTCGGCTGTTGGACCAGCCTCGCGCTCTGCCATAGCAAGAGGCCGGTCATAATCATCACCGGCAGGGCATATACCGGACCCATTTGAGGCAAAAGTGCCAGCCCAAGGCCTGAGGCGCTTGCTCCGAGTCCGTGCATGAGTCCCCAGAAGGCTGCTGACCGGGGTGTGGTCGTCACGGGCAGCATCGGCACATTGGCCCTCGCATAATCCTCTCGATAGACCAGGGCCAGGGCCCAGAAATGGATAGGCGTCCAGAAGAACAACAGGATCGCCAGGGCGATCACGGCGGGGTCGTTCCACGAATTCGCCGCCGCACCACCCGCAAGCACCGCTGCGCTCCCCGCTGCTCCTCCGACGACAATGTTGAGAGTCGTCCGCGGTTTGAGCCAGATGGTGTAGATTACCACATAGATCAACGCACCCAGGGCGAGGAACAACGCCAGCGCCGGATTGAATGGCAGCACGGCAGCCACAGGGATCACGATCATGGCTGTTGCCACATAGGGCACCCACACGGGACTGACAATGGCCTCGGTCACGAGCGGCCGTTTGCGCGTTCGGGTCATCAGCGCGTCGCTTCGGCGTTCCAGGTATTGATTCCAGGCAGAGCTTCCCATCGCGGCAAGCGCACCCGTTACAAAAGTCAACAGGAGGGGTCTCCATCCGGGCCACCCGTGACCGCCGAGAAACACTCCTGCTATGGCCGAAAGCAGCAGGAGAACGACGATGCGAACCTTGAACAAGACGATCAATTCGGAGAGCACCGATGATGCTGTAGGGCTGGCAACTCTCTTTTCCTGTTGGAGCATGACTCCTCCCAATGGGCGCGCGCGCGCAAAAGGCCTGCCGGTGAAAGTTATCGTCTGCGTAATATGGGGTTTCCTCAGACTTGAGTCTGCAAGCTGGATAGCAGTTGGTCCCGCACTAGCGATGGTTTGGCTTGCGGCACCGTGGAAACGGCGCTCAGCCGCTGCTGTTGGGTGTTGCTCGACGGTGCTTGGAGACCACGGCGGTCCATTCCTCGGGCGTGTTGATGTTGTGCAGCGATTGCAAATCCGGGTCTAGCCGCCGGAGTACGGAATCCTCAACATAGCAAACGCGAACATCATCCAGGAAGCTCACCGCGCGGCGCCTGCCTCTTGCGAGCGCGGCTTCGATGGCCGGCAGGCAGCTTTTCCGATATATCGCGTGGAGCGGCTCGGACTGTGGTTCATCCAGGCCCGGAACGCGGATTCTGGGCACGATCGCGTCCTCGTCGCTGCAATGGTTTCTCATCGCAATCACAAGAGAAGGATCGACAAAGGGCATGTCGGTTGCCACCGCGAAGACCATGGCGTTGTGCGCGGCTCGAAGGCCAGCTTGCAGTCCGGCGAGCGGGCCGGCATCCCGGTACAGGTCGGGCGCCACGACGGCAGGCACAGGAAGCCGTCTAACGAGCGCGTCAAGGCTAGGTGAGTCGTTGCTGCTGAAGATGATTTCGCCGGCTATGGGCAGCAGCCGGCGGGCAACGACCTCGATCAACGGTCTTCCATCGAGGTCGAGCCACATCTTGTCGCGGCCCATGCGGCTGCTGCGCCCGCCGGCCAGGATTAGGACAGAGAGTGGTTCCATAGCTCATAACAAAGAAGCCCACACATGGTAGTGCGGGCTTCTGCATGGGAATCCTTGTGGATCAGGCGCTGGCCTTCGCAAGGTAGAGAACCGCCTCGCCGACCGTTGTGATCTTCTGGGCGTCCTCATCCGAGATGGTGCCCCCGAATGTCTCTTCGAAGGCCATGATCAGCTCTACGAGATCGAGAGAGTCTGCTTTCAGGTCTTCGCGGAAGCGTGCTTCGGGCACGATCTTCTCCTCGTCCACACTGAGCTTATCGATGATGATTTCCTTGACTTTGTCGAAGATTTCCTGGTTCATAGGGTTCTCCTTGCACCTAAGCAGTTGTGGGCCTTGGAACACTGATTGATCGGGTCAGGATCATACCGACGGGCATTGTACCCAGTTGCGTAAGGGGTGTCAAACCAGATTTGTGTACAGCTTTGACAGCGCCCTGCCGGGCTGGTATGATGTCCGCCTGACACACCGATTGTCTACCAAATTGTTTACGCTCGGCCCTACATCATAACACCGCTGTAGGGCGGAAGTTGCGAAGGTCCCCTATGCGCAGCCTGGAGCAATCATGGCGCACGATCACCGAAAAGCCGATCATATCCGCATCAATCTCGAAGAGAACGTTCAGTTCCCGGTCCTGACCAACGGCTTCGAGAGGTACCGGCTGGTGCATCAGGCACTGCCCAACCTGGATCTGCGCAAGATTGATACGCACGTGGATTTGCTCGGCAAGACGCTTCAAGTGCCATTGCTCATTTCCTCGATGACTGGTGGAACCGAGGCAGCGCGGGCGCTCAATCGTAATTTGGCTATCGGCGCTCAAGCACGCGGCATTGCGATGGGACTGGGTTCGCAACGCACTGGCATAGAGCAGGCGGAGACCGCTGACACCTTTAAGGTGCGCGACGTCGCTCCGGACATCCTTCTCTTTGCCAACCTCGGCGCAGTTCAGCTTAACTATCGCTACGGCCTGGAGCAATGTCGTCGCGCTGTGGAAATGATTGAGGCCGACGCACTGATTCTCCATCTGAATCCCCTTCAGGAAGCTGTGCAGGCAGATGGTGACTGGGACTGGAGTCAACTGCTAGATAAGATCGAGAGGGTGGTCAGCGATCTGGGGGTGCCCGTGGCCGCGAAAGAAGTGGGATGGGGTATCAGCGAAGCCGCCGCACGCCAGTTGCATGGCGTTGGCGTCGCAGTGATCGATGTGGCCGGTTCGGGTGGGACGTCTTGGACTGAAGTGGAGTATCACCGGGCGGCGTCAGATGCGTTCCGGAAGCTGGCTCGAGCCTTCGCAGATTGGGGCATCCCCACTGCAGAGTCGTTGCTCATGGCACAACGGGGCGCTCCCGGATTGCCATTGATCGCCAGCGGTGGCATGCGCACGGGCATTGAGGCTGCCAAAGCATTAGCATTGGGCGCCACGGCGGTCGGAGTGGCTTCCTCCTTCCTCAAGGCCGCTGCAGCCGGCCCTGAGGAGGTGATCGCAGCTATCGATCAACTCGCTTCCGAACTGCGCGTTGCCATGTTCTGCGCAGGAGCGGGCGATGTTTCGGCGCTCCGCGAACCAAATCGCCTGATAAGGCTCGACTGATCCCGAAGGGGTGATCATGAAACTTGCAGAAGCAGCCTCCACCTTCATTCCGCGCATCGAGGACGAGTTGCGCTCACTTCTTGAGGTGCGCGCGCCGGCAGCGGCCAAGCACTATGAGATCATGCAGTACCACATGGGGTGGCGTGATCCGGAGTTGAAGCCCGCTAAGGCCCCTTCTGGCAAGCGCCTCCGCCCACTGTTGTGCGTCCTGACGTGTATGGATGCCGGTGGTGATCCGTCCCAGGCTCTGCCCGCCGCGGCTGGCCTTGAACTGCTGCACAACTTCTCCCTCGTCCATGACGACATTGAGGACAGTAGTTCCACCCGTCGCCATCGGCCGACGGCGTGGTCGCTGTGGGGAGTGCCGGTTGCCTGCAATGTCGGCGATGGCATGTTCAGCCTCGCTCATTTGGCATTTCTGCGCCTGCTCGATCGTGGCGTTTCCCAGAGCGCGGTCCTGTCCGCTCTAAGGTCCTTCATCGAAATGAATCTGGCTTTGACCGAAGGACAGTACCAGGACATGTCGTTTGAGGCAAGACTACAGGTGTCGGTGGAGGACTACTACACGATGATCGGCGGGAAGACCGGCGCACTCCTTTCAGCTGCATCGGAGATTGGTGCGGTCATCGCTGGCGCAACAGGCAACCGCTTACGCAACTATCGGGAGTACGGAGCAGCACTCGGACGGGCGTTCCAGCTGCAGGATGACATTCTGGGAATCTGGGGTGATGAGCAGGAAACCGGCAAGTCGACAGCCAACGATATCCTGAGCAAGAAGAAGACCCTCCCTGTAGTCATCGCTCTCAATCACCCCGACGTAGGCAAACGAATGCGCGCCCTCTATGCCGGACCCCGCTTTGAGCCTGACGACGTGCCCGCAGTGCTGTCATTGCTCGATCTTGCCGGCGCTCGGCAAGCCACGGAGCTTGCAGTGAAAGAGGCGACTGCACGCGGCCATGCCGCCTTGCAGCGCCTGAGCGACGGCGGAGGGTACTCCACGCATGATCTGCTCATCGAACTGCTTGACACCCTGGTGAGCCGGAGAAGCTAGCGCGAACAGGAATCAGGGGTCTTCGGTCTACCTGCTCTGTGGATCATCGTGGACCAGCTGGCGTGCGACCTTTCGATCGGTCACCGGGAACGCAAATTGATCCAGTTCTGAAGGCTTGACCCACCGTACCTCGACGCCCGAGATCGGCCGCGCCTCCATCTCCTCAACCTGGGCAGTGAACGCGTGCAGGGTGATGCGAAAATGAGTATAGGCATGTTTCACCTGGGTCAGGAGTTGCTTAGGCGTCGCTCTCATGCCTGTCAGTTCGAACACAGTCCTTGCAAGGGCTGTAGCGAATTCTTCACCGGGGCGAACAGTTCCTCCAGGGAAACCCCAGAGCCCGCCCAGTAGTCCCGAAAGCGGACGGCGCATGATGAGTAATTCACCGAAGTTGTTGGCCGCGATAGCCGCGACTGTGTCGTAATGAGGCAAACTTGCTCTCACTGAGCGCACGGGGCGCTCTGCTACTGTCCCGCGCGCAAGGGCAAGACAGATGTTTTTGATGGGACAGGAGACGCAATCTGGCGATGTGGGCGTACAGATCAGCGCGCCAAGTTCCATCAGGGCTTCATTCAGTTCGCCTGCCTGGCTTGGGGAGGCAGTTTGTACTAATTCGGTTGATAGATCCCACAAGCGCGACTCAGTCGCCGGTGAGCGCGGATTCTCTGCGATATCGAAGACGCGGCACAGCACGCGTCGCACGTTGCCGTCCAGTATGGGTTCAGTCTGGCCGTATGCGAGACTGAGGATGGCGCCGGCGGTGTAGCGGCCGATGCCTGCCAGGGCAAGCAGCTCGTCGCGCTGGTCTGGCACCTGGCCGTTGTGGCGTTGCACGATGCTCTTCGCTGCAAGGTGCAGATTGCGTGCCCGTGCGTAGTAGCCCAGCCCTTCCCAGGCCTTCAGGACGCTGTCAAGGGGTGCAGCTGCTAGCGAGGCGACGTCCGGAAACTCCGCCATCCAGCGTTCGAAATAGGGGATGACCGTAGCAACCTGGGTTTGCTGGAGCATCACCTCGGAGATCCAGACGCTGTATGGAGTGCGACTCCGCCGCCAGGGCAGATCGCGACGGGACGCCCTCATCCATCCCACCAGTCGCGAGCCGATGAGGGCTGGGGCAGGCG
Organism: uncultured Anaerolineales bacterium; assembly: GCA_964387985.1. Classification (GTDB taxonomy): domain Bacteria; phylum Chloroflexota; class Anaerolineae; order CG2-30-64-16; family CG2-30-64-16; genus JALOOB01. Next base: position 6,390 of record CAYLZG010000023.1, read on the forward strand.
GCGAGGTCAATTTCCCGGATTGAGTAGGAGGGGACCCAGGCATTGCCCGGCAAACAAGACCACGAGCAGCAACCCCATCA
>CAYLZG010000023.1:6479-12872 GCA_964387985.1 uncultured Anaerolineales bacterium
CTCCATACAGGCAGGCCGAGAAACAGAGCTGGCTTCCTAGATTTCTTTTCCACCGGCCTGGGCAACTCGGCGTCACAGCGCCAACAGACGCGCTTGTCGTCCGGGTTCCATTGGCCGCACTTCGGGCAATCCATCCGGGTGCCTCCCACAACCAGGGGTAGAGGTGATTACGCCGTCATCTTAACACAGATTGGTGCGCTTTACAATTACGTTCTGTCAGAGCCAGTGCGCACGGTCACCATGAACAAGATCGATGCCAAGACTCGGCCCGCAGCAGAGATCCAAAACAGGACTCTGATGTCAGCCACACTGACCAACAGCATTCCCAGCAGAGGACCTATGAAGGAGGCGCCAAAGACCGCCACCTGGTAGGTTGCTGAGAAGCGTGCGCGCTGCTCGTCGGGTGCCAATGCCAGCATAAGGTTGAAGCTTGCCAGGCTGTAGCCAGCCCAGGCAAAGCCTGACAGGGTCTCGACCAGCAGCAGAAACCATGGGCTGGAGGCGACAGCATACATGGCGGGGACGAGGGGGATCATAAGACCGGTTACCGCCATGACCCAGGCAGCACTCTTGTGATCGGCGAGCCTGCCCCAGACTCGCTGTCCGATGATGTTGGCGAGGCTGTTGATCGCGGCGAGCAGGCCGATCTGTGTAGGGTTGGCCTCCAGCACGCGCACGATGAACACGCTAAAGTACGGCCCCGCAACCATGATCGAAAGATTCCAGAAGAAACCCACTGCAGTGAACGCAGCAAATCGCGGATGTGTGCGCAGTAGCATCAACAGAGGCTGCTTGGTCTCCGCTGTCTCGGCCGTCGCAGAGCGCGAACGAGGCGGATCTGGGATCCCATTGAAGATACCAGTTGCGGCGAATCCCACGAGTGCCGCGAGAGCAAAGCCTACCTGGTAGCCACGCGGTAGCCCGATAATGTCCGCGAGCCTGCCAGCAAGCACCGTGGAGAACAGGGCTGCCAGGGCGAGGCCTATGTTGCGCGAGCTGAAGTAGCGTCCACGAATGCGAGCCGGCACAAGATCGGCGGAGAAGGCTGACCAGGCCGGATAGGGAAGCTGAGAAAAGAAAGAACGCAATGCGACGAGCGCAATAAATGCGTAGATAGCGCCGCCACCCAACATCGAGGGCAAAAAGGCGATGGCAAGCAGGAGGAGCCGGTGAACAAAGCTGACAAGGACCACGACCTTCTTGCGGCTTGTGATTCGTTCATCGAGGCGTGCGCCTGGGAACAGTGCGAGAGCTGCCGCCAGGTTCGTTATGCTGCTCATGATACCCATTTGTGTGTTCGTAGCGCCAAGGGCGAGCGCAAACGGGTTGGTGAAGTTCAGCACAAAGGACTCTGAGACGTTGCTTACCAGGCCATCTGTCCAGAATAAGCGGCGACCGCGCCGGCTGCCCGGCCGCGCGTCACAATCAGGATCGTGCGGGCCAGCGAGGAATTCGTCAAGGCGCGTGTCCAGCAGGCGCGGCGCTGGGGTTTTCTTTTGGGATTGGATGATGTTTTGATCGGACATGGCTCAGGAACACAAAAGTTTCGGCGGCCCCAGGGCCGCCTCGACGAGTATACCGCACGCTCGCGGCTCGTCAAAAAGAACCGGTAGGTGTCTCCACTCGTTACTTGAATACCAGGGGTAGGCGTACAGAATGTCTGCATGTGAGGACATGCATGACGGTGACCGGCGCCGACTCGACCCAAACACCGACGAAGCGGTGATCTGGCCACGCGCCTCTCTGTCCAACTACCTGCTTCGCCATCGATCGGACGCGGAAGCGATATGTTCGGTCGAAGCATGAAGGAGGCGCGGCAAAGGTGTGACTGCCCGCATCCTGCTCGGTCAGCAAGTCCTGCCAGGGAGCTTCCCCGGCCTGGACCTGCACATCGAAGGTCAGCCGGTAATTGCCCGCCGGAATGGCAGCGATGTCCGAACCCAGTTCGCCCGTCCAGGCTATGTCGATCGAATTCGCATGGGACGCCAGGATCGTGAACCTCGATGTTGGTGCGCGAACCAGCTTCACGGCATCGGCGAAGACGTGGTTGCCATGATGGCGAAATGGGCTAACGGCTCTGATGAATATTGTCAGGGCAGGGCCTTGGGCGGTCGTAGCCAGGGAGAGGTTAGCCCATCGCACCTCTGTGTGAGGACGGCGATCTTCCATCCATACGACGGATGGTGCGGTGGGATCCACACCTCCCGTGGGATCCATGCCAGCCCTCTTCGCAATGTAGGCATCTTGCGGGCAGTCGCTGGGGGTGGCGCTGCCGCCGCAGAGGCTCGTCATCCAGGCGCTGAGACTATAGGGTGTGCCCGGATCGGCGCTGACCGGCTGATAGAGCACCAGATCAAATGGTGGCGAAGCGAAATCCTGTCCGTAGCTTGCATACGCCGCCATGAAGATATTGCTGTCGTGACCTTCGAGCTTCTCCCATGTCATGTCACTGGGATCACAGCTCATTGTGGCCCACATCTGCGTGCTGGCCATGAAAGGGTCCCCGCCAGCCAGGATCGAAGCTGTCCAGCCCTTGGGGACCATTCCGTGAATGCCGGGCTGATCGTGATAGCCATCACCACACTCGAAGCCCGGGTTAAGTAGTACCGGTGACCCTGGCTCCGCAATCGTCATGGGCGTAAGGTCTGGGAGATATGCTCGCACTGGCCAGGCCAGCACGAGGTTTAGAATGAGCACTAAAACGGATAGATTTGCGATAGTCCTACCCCTCATCGCCCTGAGGGTGAGAGACCCAGTAGCTCGTAATCAAACCGCCCATCTCGCATGATGGTCTGGCCATCCACCTCGATGGTGCAGTTGATCGGTATCACGTCTACGTGCACCTTCGATGTCCAGTCGGCGCCTGTCTCGTCCGGATATGGGTTCCCGAATGCGACGTGAATCCCGGGAAGCTTTTCATCTTGCAGAAGGTTGCCCGTCAGTTTCTTCAGGCCGATATTGGTGCCGATCGCGAACTCGCCTGCACGGCGTCCGTTTTCTGAAGAATCAAGATAGTCTGTGAGCTCTGCTGCAACTGCAGGATCTTCGCTCTCGACCTTAGTGACAAGGCCTTCTGTCAGGTGGAAGATTGCTGGTTTTTCAAGCACGCCATACTTCTCACTGAAGTAGTCGCCCAGGATGTGGGCCACCAGCACGCCATCCAGGCTCTCCGGGCATGTGAAAGTCTCCCCCTCGGGCAGGTTGCCCCACTGGCCTTGCTCGTGATAAATCCCCGTTGAAGGGACCCATTTTAGTTTTGGGTCGATTCGTGCAACAAGATCGGTGCCGTCAGGCGTCCGGACCTTGATGATGCGCGCGTCTCGGCCCAGGTCATAGACGGCGCGCGTCAATGCAGCGACAACTTTGTAGTCCGCGCGCATCCCCTCGACCATCAGCTGCGGGGTGACGCCAGGCATATGGGCGTGGCGCACCTTAAGCTCCTGCAACAGGAAGACACGTAAGGCCATTCGGAACGGCAGCTCTCCGGGTTGGCTGGCCGCAGCATAGAACGTGACGGTCGGTCGATATTTCAGCAATTCCACGCGCAGGCCCTCGCCGAATTCGGATATTGGCCTCGATCCGAAATGCTCCAGATCGTAGATGACCGCATCTGCACCCGCGTCAGCGGCTTCCTCTGTCAGCAAGCGGCCGATCGCATGGGTTGCGCGGTCTGTCAGCACGAAGACCCGGTCAGAGGACTTGATCCCCATGCAGGTGCTGACCGCGCTCCGCGCGCCGGGCCGCATGGCCTCGATCTGGCTTAACGTTAGTTTCCGTTCCCGCTTCATGATTACACTCCGTTGCGGATCCATGCACAGCGGATGCTGGATCGCTCACTCACGTTCTACTGCAAGAGCGACGGCCTCTCCGCCTCCAAGACACAGGGTGGCGAGACCCGTGTGGGCGTTCCGATCCTGCATTGCGTATAGTAATGTGGTTAGTACACGGGCGCCGCTGGCGCCAATTGGATGTCCCAGTGCGATGGCGCCGCCGTTTGCGTTGACACGCTCGATATCGAGCTCCAATGCTCGCGCATCCGTAACGACTTGCGCGGCAAACGCATCGTCTATTTCGATGAGATCGAAGTCTGCCGGCCGGCGCCCGAGCTTCTCGCTGAGTTGGCGGACTGCCAGAATGGGTGCAATGAAGACCTCGTGAGGTTTGGCACGCCCCTGCGCGTAGCCGATGATCTTCGCAAGCGATCTGAGTCCCTGCGCTTCGGCTGCGGAGCGGCGCGCAATGACAAGAGCCGCTGCTCCATCGGTGATGCCGGGTGCATTTCCGGCTGTCACTGTGCCTCCCTCGCGAAACGCTGGCCTGAGAGCTGCCAGGGCGGCAGCGTTAGTGTCGCGGCGAGGGCCTTCGTCCACATCGAACAGGACCGGTGGGCCTTTGCGTTGCGGAAGTGGCACCGGGGTGATCTCCGCTTTGAATCTGCCTTCGTCTATCGCAGCAATTGCACGTTGGTGGCTTAGTAGCGCGAACGAATCCTGGTCCTCACGCGTAACGTTGTAGTTCTCGGCAGTCCACTCCGCAAACTCCCCCATGTGCTTATGGTCGTAGGGGTCCCACAGACCGTCATGAACGACGGCATCCACCAGGTCGCCGTTTCCCAAACGATAGCCGAACCGGGCGCGCATCAGCAGGTAGGGGGCCAGGTTCATGGACTCCATGCCGCCTGCGACGTAGAAATCACCTGCACCTGTTGCGATATCGGCTGCGGCGAGCATGACCGCTTTGAGACCAGAGCCGCAGACTTTGTTAATCGTCGTTGCACCGACCTCGGGCGGAAGGCCAGCCTTTATGGCTGCTTGGCGTGCGGGTGCCTGGCCCTCTCCCGCCTGCACGACGTTTCCCATGTATGCTTCTGCAATGAGTGACGGATCCAGCCCTGCGCGTTCCACTGCAGCCTTGATCGCGATCGCACCGAGCTGGGTCGCGGGAGTGCTGCTGAGGGCGCCTTGGAACTTACCGATGGCCGTTCGGGCCGCGCTGAGGATGACAACGTCGTCTGACTGCTTCATCGCCGGTCTTTCTCCTTTCGCTCATTTGCTACTTTAGCAGGAAGCCCTGATGCTCCAGCGCAGCGTGGAGGTGCGTGCGCGTGGGCTGTGATACGCGCCGGGCACTATGCTCGAGCCAACCGTAGTCCTCTTCGACTTCGGGTTTGCCGGGCACTGGCACTTGTCGCCCGTCGTAGATGCCTGTTGCAACCATCGCTGCGTCGTACGCGAGCAGCCACTCATCTGTCTGGCTGGTACCGTACTGCTCCCAGTGGAGCACCGCAGCCGTGTCCAGGCGTGGTCGTTTCAGCGGTTCGGTCGCCGGCCAGCCGAGGGTCATTCCGGCGATCGGGAATGTCAGCCGGGGGAGCCCCAGGAGTTCTATGACCTGCAATGGGTCATTCCGGATTGCCCCGATATAGCAGATACCTAGCCCGAGCGATTCAGCCGCAACAGCGGCATTCTGTGCCGCAACGGCTGCATCAACGGCTGCAACAAGAAAATTCTCGCAGTAGTCAGTCACTTGGGTATAGCCGCGAAGCTCGCATGCGCGGTCCAGACGAGCCAGATCTGCACACCACGCGAGAAATACCGGGGCCTGGGCGATATGCGATTGGTTTCCGCAGAGTTCGGCAAGGCGTTCGCGTTTTGCCGGGTCCTCTACGGCAACAACGGTCCACATCTGAAGGTTTGACGAGGTGGAAGCGCGTTGCGCGGCATGGACGATCGCTGTTATGGTGGGCGCTGTCACGGGGTCAGCACGGTATCTTCGAACTGAGCCATGGCTGTGCATCACGTCGAGAACCACGTTTGAGGGTAGGGTCATTTGCATCGAATCTCCTTGCTTGGCAGTCACTACCACATTGTAGCACCCGCAAGGATTCTGGGCTAGTGCCCGGCTCTACCCAAGTGTGCGAGCCAGCGAGTGAAGTGCAGCCGCTGCCCCGCCGGTGATTTCTGGTCCATGCCCGAAACAGATCACGTCCGGCTCGAGTGCGGCAAGCTTGCGCACACTCGCCACCACAAGTTCGTTGTTGACAGAGAAGGCGCCGAGTGGTGCTCGGATCTCGCCGCGGAGCCGGCTGCCTAGCGCGTCTCCTGCGATCAGCACGCGTCTGTCGGGATGCCAGTATGCCAGGTGACCCGGCGTGTGGCCCGGCGTGTGGATCCCAATCCAGCCTCCAGGCAGCATGGCGCCGTCCTCAACGGGAGACGTCACAGTTACTGGTCGCTTGGGCCTGGCAGCGTAGGCAAGGCCTGTCACACCACGTAGGAACGAACTGAAAGGGTTCCTGTAATTGGGCATGGGCCGCCACTCGGTTCCTTCCAGGCTGTCTGCCTCAGCTGCGTGTGCAATCACAAGCGCACCGCTAGCTTCCACCAGATCTGG
>CAYLZG010000023.1:12882-20827 GCA_964387985.1 uncultured Anaerolineales bacterium
AGTGCACCGGTATGATCGTAGTCGTCGTGCGTTATGGCAACCGTCCGGACCTGTTCGATCGGGCATCCAAGTTTGCGCAGACTATCGAACATGGCGCCCGCATGCCAAGGGTAGCCGCAGTCAAACACGATGGGCTCACCATCGTTTCGTTCCGTTGGTGCCGGATGCCAAACGTAGGCGTTCACGCCCAGTCCGACGCCCGCGATGCAGTGAAGACCCGGTACGATTTCCATTACAGGCCGGGCAACCCGAAGCGGTCGTCGAACATCCTGATAGCGCGCTGGATTTCCTTCTTGGCTGCCGCTGCGTCTTCCCAACCCACTGGTTTCGTGCGCGCACCTTCCAGGTCTTTATAGACTTCGAAGAAGTGAGCGACCTCGTGAAGGAAATGCGGTGGCACGTCGCTCAGGTCGTGGTATTCGGAGAATAGAGGATCGGTGGCGGGAACAGCCAGGATCTTATCGTCGTTGGCGCCGCGATCGAGCATGCGAAATACACCAATGGGACGCGCTTGGATGATGCAACCGGGGAAGGTCGGCTCATTGGTCATCAGCAAGATGTCCAGCGGGTCGCCGTCATCGTAGAAAGTGCGCGGAATGAGCCCGTAATCGCCTGGGTAATGCAACGAAGAGAAGAGAACGCGATCGAGCACGATCACGCCATTTTCCTTGTTGTATTCGTACTTATTGCGAGATCCCTTGGGGATCTCGATGATGGCATAGATGATCTCTGGCACTTTTGGGCCAGGACGCAATTCACGCCACAGATTCTGCATGTTTCAATCCTCTGTTAACAAGGAGCCGGAGACAGAGGCAGCGGCTTCACCCCGGATGGAGCCGTTCCTCCTGCCAGAGATGGCGCAGGCGCACAACAGGCTCACCTGCGAACATCTCGAGATCAGCCTTGGTGACATTAGCCGCTCGCGCCAGGCCGTCGGGCGTGATGAAGTCTTCGAAGTGGAGACCGCTCAGGGTCTCTCTCTCGCTTTCGGTGAGCGAGCGGCTTGCCAGGATACCAGAGGCATTCGCCAGTAACTTCGCACGGCACATCCCGCAGTTGTGACTGTGGGCCAGGATAATCATGAATTCACGTCGTGACATCGTCGCCTTCTGCCCGCTCACGCTTCAGTTCGTCCAGGATCTTCACACTCGCGCTCGCCCCGATGCGTGTTGCGCCTGCAGCGATCATGGTTTTTGCATCCCCGGCAGTTCGAATCCCACCTGCGGCCTTAACCCCCATGGCGGGCCCGACCACACGGCGCATCAATGCGACATCCTCTGCCACAGCACCGGTGGTGGCAAATCCGGTGGATGTTTTGACATAATCTGCGCCCGAGATCTTAGTCAGGACGCAGGCGCTGATTTTTTCTTCATGCGTCAGGTAGGCGGTCTCGATGATGACCTTGACTGTTGCCCCGGATGCATGTGCGCCAGTCACAACGGCTGCGATGTCATCCCGGACCGCGTCATATTGGCAGGCCTTGAGTGCACCGATATTAATGACCATGTCCAGCTCCGCGGCCCCCAGGTCGGCACAGCATCGCGACTCAAACGCCTTGACCTCCGGTAGGGTAGCGCCAAGCGGAAAGCCAATGACGGTGCACACCTTGACAGGCGATCCCTGCAGGAGCTGCGCACAGAGTGGCACCCAGGTGGGGTTGACGCAGACGGTGGCAAAACCAAATTCTCGCGCTTCAGCACATAACTGGCGGATTTGGTCCTCCGTTGCGTTTGGCTTCAGGATCGTGTGATCGATCATACCAGCGATATCAGTCAGGACGCTGCTGCTTCGCAGGAGTGCGCTGAGCCGGTCGGAACCCGCTCTATCTTGGTCTTTGTCTGAAGAGATTGCCTGGATCTCCCGTTGGATGATTTCGGTCAGCTCGTCCAGGGAGAAGGCTTCTGAGGCGAGTTCGTCTGTCATTTCGTCAACCCTTTCTCGATCGCCGCGGATTCCTTGCGCGTGCCGTTTGGGGGTCACAGGTTAACCCCTTGACCTCACTGGCCAGTGGCACCCAGGTCGTTCAGATTATACTGCGGGACAATCGACCAGTACTTGGGCGGCCAATATGAAGCGAGTGCTTTGCCGATGATGTTGTCGAGCTTGAGTGGTCCCCACAGGTGCGAGTCGCTTGAGTTGTTGCGATTGTCGCCCATCACATACACCTCGTCGGGGCCGACGGTGAGCGGTGGCGCGTTGTAGCTGCCGGGATTAGGACCAAAGGGTTCCGGCATCAGCACACCGTCCACATACACCTGACCGTTGCGTACCTCCACGGTCTCTCCGGGAAGACCGATGACGCGTTTGATGAAGTCACGGCTAGGATCGCGTGGGTACTCAAAGATAACCACGTCTCCTCGGGTTGGTGTGCGAGCGCACCAGGTCTTGTCGAACAACGACACGTTGACGACTGGGATCTCGATGTGGATGCCCGGGCAGTAAGCGTAGCGATTCACGATGAGGAATTGCTGGTTGTGAAAGTTCGGCTCCATGCTGATGCCGTCGATGCGGTAGTTGTGCATGAAATTGCGGATGACCATTACCATCAACAGGGCGAGCACCAGGATTTGCACCAGCTCCCAGAGGCCGCGCCCCAGAGAGGCGGCTGCGGACACGGGCGCATCTTGTGTTGCAGGCGTGGATGTTGTCCGTTCTGATTCAGACACGAGCACCTATTCCTTAACTTTGATTATTTGACGGATTATAGCACTGGGACATGGTGCAAGCAAACGCCAACACGACATTCGTTCCTAATGCCACACCATCCCTGCCACCGAAACCCACGACGTATCCGCTTCGTCGGCCGGACACTGATCATAAGCGATCGTCTCGCCGCAAGTGTTCCCGAGAAGTCGCAGTGCGAGGTAGATGGGTGGCAATCCACAGACGTTATTGCGATCACCGGTAGATCGTAGCGAAGCGAAAAAGCCGTCAGCGTCTCCGCGGGACAACCCTTCCAGCAACTCTTCATCTGTTTGGCGAAGCTCGGCTCGGGCATGAATATCGAACGGCGGCCCACCGAAGGCTGGACCGACATGCGCCAGGTCGGCGGCCGCAACAACAAGTAGATTGCGACCCTTTGTCGCCTGGCGCAGTGCTGCGATCGCTGCTTCGATATGCGGGTCTTGGGCTGGATCGGCCTGCCCTGCAACGAAGTGCGCGAAGGAACCACAGAGGACTGGAACGATTTCGATGCTGCGGCCTTGGCGAACATGGTGCAGCCAGACGGAGGCAAGCTCAATCGAATGCTCCGTGCGATGGTGTAATTCCTTTCCGAATGCGGCCTCTTCCCCCAGCCCGTTGGCGACTGCGTCGATAACATCAACAGCCGTAGGCAGCAGGCCATACGGTGTTGCGTAGCTCTGTCGTGTCACCGTGATCGCTCCAAGATCCCCCAAATGGTCCGTGCCAAAGATGATCGCCAGATCCGCTGTGCGGGCAGCCTCGGTCGCTGCAGTCCAGACTGCCCGGTAGACTGGTCCACCGCGCGCATAATCGATGTGCGGACTGACGATTCCGAGTATCGGCGCATTGCCTGGATGCTGGCAGCCAGAACTTACGTCACGGCCGTCGAAGCCGTCCAGAAACCTCTTGAGCGTGTTTGCTTCTGCGGGGTAGCCACCGCCTGCAAGGACCGGAGGACGATTGGGCGCGTCGCGGTAGGCGCTCAGAGCGGAACGCATAGCCGCCGCCGAGCGCTGATTGTCAAGCAGGCAGGCCTCATCCAACATCTCCATCAATTGATCCATCGTCGGGCGGCATATGCGAATCCCCCAGCGCAGGGTCAAAGCGGTGTGGATACCCACCAGATCTCGGGTGCCATCACAGAGACCGAGCAGCGGTGCCAGCGGCTGAGGCAAGGCGAGCAGTTGGTCGCTGAGTCCCAACGGGTCCCGCAGAACGAGCATGGATTGGCCGTCCTGCCGGAAAGGTCGGATATCTAGCGGGCGCAGCTTTGGATAGGCGTCTGGCATGGTCTAATCTACGGTCAGAGTCTTGCTGAGGTTGCGCGGAAAGTCCGGATCAAGACCCCGGCCCACGCAGACCTGGTACGAGAGTAATTGCAGCGGCAGCACTGCTGCGAGTGGATGGAAATGCGGATCGCTGGGCGGCACGGCAACCATGTGGTGTGCGTTCGAGCGTAGCTGGCTGTCGTTTGTGCCGACAACTATGGCGACTCCGCCACGACAGGCCACTTCGTTGATTCCGCTCACCATCACAGGTGTGTCCTCCGTTCCTGCCACGAAGAGCACCGGGTATCCCTCGTACACGGCCGACAGGGGACCATGTTTGAACTCGGTCGAGAGCATGCCCTCACAGTGCGCGTATGTGACCTCTTTGAATTTCAGGGCGCCTTCCAGGGCGATCGGGTAGGTCAGGCCGTATCCCAGGCAGTACAGATCATCCTGGCCCACCAGCATCTGGGAAAGAGACCTGACAGGAGCATCGACCAACTCCAGCGTCCTCTCAAGTAGAGACAGCAAATCGTGCATGGATGTTGTGTCGTGCCCGCCCATGAACATCGCACTGAACAGGAAGGCTACACACTGGTTGAGGAAGGTCTTTGTTGCTGGGACACTGATTTCGTACCCGCAGGCAAGGGGAATGTGCCGTTCTGTCTGGGCCATCAGCGTCGATCCAACCACATTGACCAACCCGAATGTCGCTGTTCTCTTGCGCTGCGCTATCTCCAGTGCCTGCAGCACATCCTTCGTCTCGCCGCTCTGGCTGACGAACATGACAACATCCTCCGCAGAAAGTGCTGGGCCATATTGCGCGATGAATTGGGGAGCCAGCATGGGTATGGCCGGGCGATTCGCCAGCCGCGCCAGATACAGGGCGCCCAATATGCACGCATGGTAGCTGGTGCCGCAGCCAACCAGATAGAGGTGTCGGGCATGTCTCATGCGTTCGGTGATGACTTTCATGTCGGAATACTCGGCCAGCAGGCGCACGAGTTCACCTGCCAGCTTGGGCTGTTCGTAGATTTCTTTCGTCATGAAGTGGTCGAACCCGCCCTTGGCTGCAGCCTCCATGCTTTCGGTGATCAACTCCGGTGCCCGTTCAATGATTGCTCCGTCGGACACCCGGCGCAGCTCCGCTCCGTTGGCCCAAAAGGTGACGATCTCACCATCCTGGACGCGGAGAATCTTGCGGGTGAGGGGGAGGATTGACGGCAAGTCGGATGAGATGACCGTCGCACCCTCTGCCAGGCCCACAACCAGCCCGGAACCTTTCTTGATCGCATGCAGCCGGTCTTCATTCACGTGGCCGATTACAAAGGCATAGTCTCCGCGCAGGTCATCATATGCGTTGCGAATTGACTGGACCATGTCGTAGCCACGATCGACATAACGTTCGACTGCATGTACACAGGACTCTCCATCATTATCTGACCTCACGATCATGCCCTCGTTCAGGAACTGCTGGCGCAATTCGACGTTGTTCACGACATTTCCGTTGTGTGCGCCGACCAGATCCCCATCTGAATCGAGGTGTGGCTGAGCGTTGGCCTGTGAGGGGTTGCCGAATGTTGCCCAGCGGAGTTGTACGATTCCCCGTTTTCCCCACATCGCGGCGAAGTCGTGACGCAGGCTCACGACATCCACTTTGCCGACATCCTTGCGCAGATCGATCACGCCATCGGAGTGGATGGTCGCCGCGCCAACTGAATCGTAACCGCGATATGAGAGACGCCGCCCGGCATCTGTGAGTATTTCGCCCAGCGGCTGGTCTTTATCCGTGACAATTCCGAAAATGCCGCACATTCATGCCTCATCCTGCCTGAAAATACCTGCTTCATCCCGAGCCAGATCATGGGCTTGGCCGCAGATGTGCCGCTTCACCACGCGCCAGACAAGGCGGCTTCACTCCTGGCCTGAAAAGTCTCGTCAGATCAAGGTGTGAGGTTTGTTACCTTGACGTTCGTGTCTTTCTGGAGACGCTCGGCCAGGATGCCGCGATGGCATGCCTCCGGCGATCGCTCCACACAGAGTAAGGCCACAACGCGAGCCTCAGGACCCAGGTCCACAAGAAACTGTTTGCTGTCAAAGTCTTTTAGGACCTCTTGCGTGTAAGCGGTGCGAAATTGATCGCTCAACTCCGTCCTTTTGCGCCGGGCCACCCGGCTCTCCTGATCGGCGGCTTCCTGCTGCTTGCGCAGCGCATCGGACGGCGAAAGATCGATCCGGTGGATGTAACGCACGCCCATCTGGGCGAGACGTGCCTGCAGACGGTTGCTGTTGGCGAAGGCGTAGTCCGGACCGCGCACCGCTCGCCGCCGGCGGATATCGACGAGTGTATCGACATGATGGACTTGGAGTGCAGTAAAGAAACTTTCTGCATCCCAGCCATATACACCGATGGAGACAAGTTCGGTGTTGCTCGCTTGGCTCTGTACCATGCTGCCTCTCCAAATGCTTTCGCGATCGCAACTCCTGATCGTCTGGCATCCTCAGTTGTCGCGCGGAACGTCGACTCAATGCCTCCTCATGAGTGGCGAACGTCAATCAGACAGGCAATTCGCTGGGACTCGATCACGGCAGAGCCGGCGCGCGTTCAGTCCATCATACACTGCGTGGACGTGGCGCACAAGCGCTGCCTGCGCGCCACGTCCAGGGTACAACTGTATTGTGTGAACGAATCAGCCGAGCTTTGCTTTCACCTGTGCAATAAACCGATCCTTCCAGCGCTGGCCCGCCAGCCAATCACTGCCAGGGCACACGGTCTGCGTCTGAGGCAGTTCTTTATGCCCCATCACGTTTTCCAGGCGAATGTTCAGCTTCTGCGTGAGGTATGCGACCAGGTGTACCGCTGCTGCAATCTGGCCTTCGGGGGGAGTGGCGCCGTCCATGAAGCGGCCGGCAAGACAGATGCCGGCGGTGTAGGTGTTGGCCAGGCCGACATGGTACGATATCGATTCGAGCCGGTTGCACTGGAAGATCGTGCCATTGGCGGTGATATAGAAGTGATAGCCGATGCCCGGCCAGTCCTTGCTTACATGATACGCTGCGACGTTGTGTGGAGGGATGTCACCTGACGCCGCGCTGTGATGGATTGCAATCGCAGTAATGGCACTGAGAGCGCGAGTCTCGTACTTGTTTGTGACATGTTTGGGTAAGGCGTCGATGATGTCCCGGATGGGTGGTGCTGCCACCCGGTCTGCCTTCGCCAGCTCTGCAACTTGCGCCTCAAGATCAGACACCCTTTTTTGGAGCGCCCGTTTGTCAGCTTGGGCGGCGGCCAACTGCGTCTTGAGGGCGCTGTTGGTGCTCCCCAGACTCTTGGCCTGGAGTCCCAATCCGTTGTTCTGTTCCTGCAGGGTCTGCATCTGGCTTGCCATGGACGCCTTGTCCTGCGTCAGCTGTTTCACCTGGTTGGAAAGCACCTGGATTTGCGCCTGGAGCCCCTGAATCTCGGTGCGCAGTCGGGCGATCGTGGCATCCTGAGGTGCTGTGTGTGATCCTGGCACCTTAGCGATTTGAGTCAATAGAGTCTCCTTCCAGCGGGCACCCTCGAGCCATTGTAGGCCCGGCGAGTGCGTCTCAATGAATTCGCTTGCACCTCGAATGGCATCCTCATTGAGATCGTACAGATCAAGAAGCCATGCACACAGGTGGGCAAGCGAATTGATCTGCGCCTCGTTGGGCACGGTGGCATCGAAATTGCCGGCAACGTAGATGTTGAGGCCGTTGAAGATTCGTTCCTGATCGCGTGCAACCACTTCATCATCTGCATTCGTGCGTTGGATTGTACCATCGCCCGTAATGAAGAATTGGCTCATTATGCCTGGCCATCTCTGGCGTTGGGCGGTGGCCACCCGATCAGCGCCGATCTCCGGCCGCACTGCTGTGTGATTGATGACCAGATGCTTGATATCGCCGCGCGTTCGTTTGATGAGGTTGCTGGCGTCTCGCGGTAACTGGTGCGAGATATCGATTAGCGC
>CAYLZG010000023.1:20840-29413 GCA_964387985.1 uncultured Anaerolineales bacterium
GGCGTTGGCTCTGGCTTGGGTTGCGGCTCGACCTTGGGCTTAGGTTGCGGCTCGACCTTGGGCTTAGGTTGCGGCTCCACCTTCGGCTTGGCCTGCATGACAGTCTCCCAATTGTACCTGTGTGTCATGGCCTGGCGGAAGTCTTCGTGAAGGGCTGCCTTCCCTTCCAGCCCCCATCGATCGACACTTGACCAGCGATACAGAATGAGCGCGCGAATAACCTGGGTGCCGGGTTGGCGGTTCCACCAGTCGATTTCGCCGTATGCCCGCTGGATCCAACCGCGATTGACGTTCTGCCAGGCATCATTCTGGTCGGCTTCTGTGAGGTACACCGGCAGATGGCGCATGTTTGCTGGAATGCCATTCATGAAGTCCTGGTAGGTTCGGAAGTGGTATTGTCTGTTCTTGAAAGGCGGATCCATGTATGCGTTCGTGTGGATCAGATTCGGATCTGCGCCATGCGTGTAAGCGTGAATCGCGATCCCGTCACATCCGTTCGGCCCCAAGATCTTCAGTATGTCAGTCTGGTACTGCACCCAGTCTCCAGCCTGATTCCTGGCGTAGGTTGTGTGTATGTTCCAGGGCGCAACAGCCCCCGTAATCACCTGATCTGCCCCATGACCTGGCAGGTACTTGATTGCGTTGCGGCATAGGGTGTAACACGTGGCATATTTCTGAGGCAGGATGATCTCGCCGTGCGATAGAACACGTGGAGGATTCGTGCTCCAATCGAGTGACACGCCGGGCCGCTCGACTGCGAAGTTCATCTCGTTGCCGATAATCCAGATGTGGCAGCCTCGGGACGCGCGTACGAAGTTGGCCACACGGCGACTGAAGTCAGGATAGCGGCTGGAGTTGGGGATGGTACCGCTGGGCTCGTAGCCGTGGTTGAGGCGTGCAATGATTCCGAAGCCCTGGTCGGCCCATGCTGAGTAGTCGGCGCCTCGTTGGTTGTTCGGATCTGCTCCCAGCTCTTCGGTAAACAGGATCCATCCTCGTACGTTGCGCTCGGCCATGATATGCTCGCCGCCAGGGTCGTGCAGACCATATAGAAACGGAGAGTCATTCAAGGGCCTCCCCATCAGTGTCCTCCTCGCAGCGCCCGCGTCCTCTGCCAATAAGAAATCATAGCATGAGATATTTGTCAACCAGTATACACTATATTTTTTTGATTGTCCAGCCCCAGATAGGTGCTTTTCGCAATCGCTTCGGTCACGGGTATAATATGCGCTGCCCGGTGTCTGTGGTTCATAACAGCGGGCTCGCGACTGAAGGGAGGCTCCTCAAAGTGGATATTGATTGGTTTGGTCAGTCTTGTTTCCGGCTCAAAGAAGGCAATATCGCAGTGGTGACCGATCCCTATGACAAGAGTATCGGCTATACCCTACCCAAGCTGCGGGCAGATCTTGTCACCATCAGCCATGATGCACCCGGGCATGCCCATGCGGCAGCGATCAAGGGAGATCCGAAGGTCTTGACCCGGCCGGGCGAGTACGAGGTCAAGAGCGTGTTTGTGACCGGCATTCAGACGTGGCGCGGTCCAACTGCCAAGGGTGAGGCAAAGGAAGAAAACACGGTCTTTGTTTTCGAGTTCGGTGACCTGACCGTATGTCATCTTGGCGACCTCAGCAGGCTGTTGACGCAGGCCCAGGTCGAGTCGATGCCAGATATTCACGTCCTGCTAGTGCCGGTGGGTGGCGGCAGCGCACTGGATGCTGACAAGGCCGCGGAAGTAATCGCGCAACTTGAACCGCGTATTGTCATACCGATGCATTATCACACGCAGTACACCACCATCAAACTGGACCCGATTGCGAAGTTCCTGAAAGAGATGGGCGCAGCCGAGCACGAGCCTCAGGAGTCACTTCGTGTCACCCGTTCGCAGCTGCCCGAAGAAACGCAGGTCGTGGTGCTCGAGTGTAAGCAGGGGTAGGTTGGCTATGAGCAGAAATGGTATGAGTGGGCCACGATGCCTGCACATATACCTGATGGTCATGTTAGTGTTGGTGGCAGGCTGTGGCAGCGCGCCTCCAACCTCCCAAACCCCTGCTACCGAGCCTCCGCCCCTGAGTACCGGCACACCCCAAGGGGGCGGGGCCATAGAGGCTTTCGTCGTCCAGGGACAGGCTGCGTTAGAGGCTGGAAATTTCTCCGAGGCCGAGAAAGCATTTCGGGATGCAGTTAATCTCGATCCCGGATCTGCTGATGCCCAGTTTCGTTTGGGAAATGTTTACATACGGCAGGGGCAGCTGGCCGCAGCCGAGACGGCATACCGTGCAGCGGCGGACATCAACCCTGACATGGCATCTGCGCACCTCAACCTCGGCGTGGTCTATTATCAGATGGAGCAATGGAACAAGGCAGAAGAGGAATTCCGTACGGTGCTGCAGCTTGCTCCGGGCGATGCCCAGGCACTATATCTGCTGGCCGCTGTCCGGATACAGGAAAGGCAGTATGCCGAAGCCGAGAATCTTCTGCTCCAGGCGAAGCTGGCCCAGCCGGACCTGGCCGAAGTCTATTATGGACTGGGCGCGCTTTACAAGCTTCAAGAGAAGCCTGACGAGGCCATAGCGGCTTTTGAGAAGTTCCTGTCATTGGGCACCGCGCAGGATCCGAATGCGGAGGATGCAGCCCGAGCCGAGCTGAAGTCCCTGAAGGGAGAGTAGCAGCTCAGCTCCGCTGCAATAAGCCTGGCTAAATACGAAGGCCCCTGGTTCGCTGCAAAGCAGAAGACCAGGGGCCTTGTCTATTCGGGCCTAACTGGATCCGGGTGGAGGTTTTGTGCGCTCGCTGCTGCGTAGCTGGCCGATCAGCCAGAGCTTCCAGAGGCGTGGCTGTAACTGGCTCCACAGTGGGGCCAGACCGTTGATAGCCTCTGGGGCGGGGTCCTGACGGCCGTATTGCTGCGCTACGAAGAGGCCGGTTATTGCGTCGACCGCAGGCGCGGCGTCCGGCAGCCTCTCGTTGAATGCCGATGCACGTTCGAGCGGTGTCTCGCTTGCACGCCACCGGATCTGTAACCGTGCAGCCCAGAGGCCCAGCAATCCGAACAGCCTCGCCAGTACCTCGCTATCACGAAATAGGCTCACTTGCCGCCATCGGAAATAGCGGGCTGCGCCGGCCGCCACGAGCAGGATGGCGGACACCGCTGCAAGCCATCCCCAGTTGCTTTGGAGCCAACGCTCAAAAGCGCTGGGCGTTCTGGTGGGCTCAGCTCCGAGCGCTGAGGCACCGGGTTCGGGCAGTGGCGGCTCAGGCTCCAGCGCGTTCATCCCCTGGTTGGGCACCATGCCTGAATCCAGCGGCTCATCCTCCTCAGGCGCTGGCCTGGCCAGCAGCGGTTCTGACGCAGTGGGTTCGAACTGAATCCATCCATAGGAGGGGAAGTAGACTTCGGGCCAGGCGTGGGCATTTCGTTCCAGAATGCGGTATTGCTCAGGTCCCTCACTGACTTGATTCTGTTCTCTTACCTGTCCTGGCGTATAACCGACAACGAACCGCGCGGGGACTCCAACTGCGCGAAGCATCACGACCATCGCGCTGGCGTAGTAATCGCAATAGCCCTCTTTGGAGTCGAATAGGAAGTAATCGACACCATCCTGACCTGTGGGAGGCGCCATGATGTTTTGATTGTAGGTGTAGGTGCGCAGAAACTTCTCGATCGCATCTGCCTTGTCGTAGGGATTGCCGAGGTTGGCAGTCGTGAGGGTCGCCAGTTCACGCACACGGGCCGGGGTAGTTTCGGGCAACTGCAAGAAGTGGTCTGAAATCCAATCTGGATATAACGTTGTGTCTCCGCGTAACGCGATGGGAGAAGCGTCGCTAGCAGCGGAGACGACCTGGTAACCGGTGTCACCGTCGAGGCGAACGCGGCTTCGCAGCAGCGATACGACGCGCAGGGGCTCTTCCTGGTCACGCTCGTTTGGCACCTGACGGTAGTCTGCTGTCACCGGTACACTGATTCGCTGTGGCTGAGGTGGCGAAAAGATCAGTTCCTGTCCCACCTCAAGCGGGTAGACGGTGCTCGTGATTGTCCGGGTATCCTGCACTACCGGTTCGCCGAGTAGCTCGCTGCCATCAATGACCGCTATGTCCGGTGATGTGTTCTGCCATCCTGCGCTCGTATATTCATCATAGACCGCCGCACGCCAGTAGGAGCGTTCTGGCGTCTCTGCATCAAAAATGGGGCGGTCGGAGAGGCTGACCGGGCCGCCGAAGGTCATCGACTTTCCGAAGGTGGACACCACACTGGCCGATCGATCGTAGTTGAGCGATTGATACATGCGATTCCACGTATCTTCGATCGTCTGCCAGGGTCCTTCAAACGGACGGAGCAGGCGCTCAACGGTCAGGTTGTTCGTGATATCCGGCATCGCCCAGACCAGGACGATGATCAGGGCAGTGAACCCGAGGCCGGATCGCAAGAAATCAAGTGTGATGTCGGGCGCGTAGCGGACACGTGTCATTTGCCAGCGGGCTTCATTCCGCGCCAGTTCAACGCGGATCGCCAGGAGAAGTACGGCCGCGCCGTACATGATGAGGTACCCGGTCATGGGTTCCGTAGAGTAGTAGGCGTTCACCACCAGTGCAACGCCTGCAGGGAGCACCGCATTGAGCAGTCGCTGGTGGCGGAAGAGGCTCCAGATGGCCAGATACCCGATCCACCAGCCGAGCACGCTTAGTTGAGTGACAAATATAAGGTTGTCGGCGCCCGATGTGCCTTCGATCAGTGCGCGCATCCAGTTGGCGTTGCGCTGGAACAGCTCGAGCGCACCTTCGCGTATCGTCATGTTGCTGAATACCAGTTGAGTGAACAGCGTCGCAATCCATACGCCGCTGGCCAGTGCGCCGTAAACGAGGGGAAAGGCGCCATCCCAGCGGGTCAGGGCCAACATGAGGCTCAGCAGCGCGCCGCCAAGCACAGCCAGTCGTACTATTTCGAGCCCTTCGCTCCAGTTGGCTGTATTGAGCCCTTCTGTGACAGCAATCAGCATCAACACGGCCAGCAACAGCGTCCACCAGCCGCCGCCCCTTGCTAGGCGCTCCGCTGGCGTATGCGCCGGGAGGACCTCAGGGGCGATGGTCATGGTTTGCGTGTTGGTTGTCATATGCGTACCAGCGTTGATCGTTCCTTCCTCGATGGACAGACCTATTCTAACCGTTGCCAAGACGCACGGTCAAGTCGATTTGGCAGTTTGACGCCTCTGGCAGTGCCGAGTACAATCCTCGGGCACTCCGGATTCTACCGCAGTCAGCATCATTCCAAAGGACATGCCGCATGGATAAAGCGCGGATCGCTGAGATTCTGAGTCAACTCACCGCGGTTGATGGGCCGCCAGGCTCCGAGTCGCGAGTCGCAGAACTGGTTGAATCACTCACCCGAGATTTGGTGACTGAGGTGCGTCGTGACGCGCTTGGCAACCTGATAGCTTATCGCCGTGGCGCAGCAGAGGCGCCTGGGCGCATCATGCTCGCGGCTCATATTGATGAAATCGCCCTGGTCGTCACCAAGGTCGAGAGGGGTTTTCTGCACATTGCCGGCATCGGGGGTGTTGATCCTCGCTCGGTGATCGGCCAGGAAGTCATCGTTTACCCCTCGGGCCCAGGTTCTGAGCGGTATCCTTCCGGACTGCCGGGTTACGTGGGTAGCCGCCCCCCACACCTTCTCTCAGAGGATGAACGGAAGAAAGTTGTGCCGCTCAAAGACTTGAGGGTCGACCTTGGGCTGCCGGCTTCAACCCTCGATGGGAAAATGGTCCGGGTTGGCGACCGTATCGTTGTACGCGGGCCCTATTGTGAGCTCCTCAACGGTCGGGTGGCAACTAAGGCGCTGGACAACCGCGCAAGCGTGGCCGTGATGCTCGGCGCTCTCGGCTACCTTGCGAATATGGCGCACACCTGGGACGTTTACGCGGTTGCCACGGTTCAAGAGGAGGTTGGCGTACGCGGGGCTACTGTTGCAGCGTTTGGTGTGGAGCCTGATCTTGCAGTCGCCCTCGATGTGACGTTCGGTGACACGCCTGGGGTAAACAGTGGAGAGACTTTCCCGCAGGATCACGGCCCAACGATTGGTTGGGGTCCCAACCTGCATCCTGGGATTGTCAGACAGCTGAAGTCACTGGCCGGTGATATCGAGATTCCTTACAGCATCGAGCCTTTGCCCGGTAATTCCGGAACCGATGCCTGGGCGATCCAGGTGAGTCGATCTGGCATACCCACCGGTTTGTTGAGCGTGCCGGTTCGATACATGCATTCGCCCGTCGAGATGGTCGTCCTGACCGATCTCGATCGCACTGCGCGACTGCTGGCTGCCTATATTGCCCGGTTGGATTCCGGCACGCTGGGCGACCTGGCTGCCGAAATGTCCTGACAGACGAGCCGAGGAGTGTACATCGTGGTTGAATTGAGAACATTGCTGTGCCGGCTCTCCGAAGCCTTCGGGCCATCCGGCTGCGAGAAGGCTGTGCGCGCTGTCGTTCGCGATGAGATTCAAGGCGTGGTCGACCGCATAGACGTTGACACGATAGGCAATTTGGTCGCGTTCAAGGCCGGCGCCGGGGCTGAGCCGCGCCTTCGCGTGATGCTGACCGCCCATATGGACGAAGTCGGTTTCATGATCACCGAAATCAAGAAGGACGGTATGTTATCCTTCAGGCCGGTAGGCGGCGTGGATCCTCGATTGCTTCTGGGCAAGCGCCTGGTCATCAGTGAAAACCGGCTGGCTGGCATCATCGGCGCGCCTGTGCCGCATCTGCAAAGGGGTGGGGCCGCGAACCGGATTGTCGATTTGGATGACATGGCCATCGATATCGGAGCTCCAGACGAAAAGGCCGCGAACGGGCAGGTCAAGGTTGGCGACTACGCCACTTTCGCGACGAGCTTCTCGGTGTTGTGCGAGGATGCAGGGTGGCCCACCGTGCGAGGCAAGGCTTTCGATGACCGTGCCGGTTGCGCCGTCTTGGCCGCGTTGCTCAAACGAGAGCGTCTTCCGGTCGATCTTTTTGCTGTGTTCACCGTGCAGGAGGAAGTTGGGCTGCGGGGTGCACGCGTAGCGGCGCATCGCGTCCATCCGGATGCTGCGTTTGCGTTGGAGGGAACCCTGTGCGATGATCTGCCGCGCCCGCCCGATGAGGATAGCACGCCGGTTACGCGGCTGGGCGACGGCCCTGCAATCACTCTGATGGACCGCAGCGTGGTTGCCCACCCGGGCCTGGTGGCCTTGTTACAGGAGACCGCCGCAACGGCGGACATCCCCGTTCAGTACAAGGCGCCTGGCCTCGGCGGCACAGAAAGCGGTGTTACCCATCTGGCGCACTCAGGAGTGCCATCTGCTACGATCGCGGTGCCGTGTCGCTACATCCACGGCCCGGCAGCAATTCTGAACCTTAATGATCTGAACGCAACTGTGCAGCTGATGGACGCCACGTTGCGCCGGATAACAGCGCAAGATTTGGCGCGCTAAGCGCCTCCAAGGAGTTCTGTCGATGCACCAACTGGCAAAGCGACTCGCCGAAGCTTTCGGCGTATCCGGTTTCGAGGATGAGATTCGCCATGTGATACGCGAGGAAATTGACGGCCTGGTTGATGAGGTGCGCGTCGATACGTTGGGCAATCTCATCGCTCTTCGAAAGGGGCGAGGTGACGGCAAACGGATCATGCTCGCCGCGCACATGGATCAGATCGGCCTCATGGTCAGTCACATCGACGAGAAGGGGTTCATGCGCTTCACGAACGTCGGGTTCGTTTACGCGTTGGCCTCGTGGGGTGGACAGGTCCGCTTTGCCGATGGCACGATTGGTGCTATCGGGGTGGATGGGCGTGCCGACCCGCGAAACTCACTGCCGGAGCTGCGGGATTACTTCATTGACGTCGGTGCGGGCAGCAAGGCGGAGGTCAAACAGAAGGTCGGTTCGGTGGCCGCATTCTGGCCTGGCTTTGTTGCGCAAGGCAACATCTGGTTTTCGCCAAACCTGGATGATCGGGCTGGGTGCGTGGCCCTCGTGCAGACGTTGAGGCAGTTGAAGGATGTGCCGGTCGATCATGATCTCTACGCGGTATTCACCACCCAGGAGGAGGTCGGACTACGTGGCGCCACAGCCGCGGGCTACGCCCTGGAACCGGATTTGGCGATCGCTCTTGACGTAACGCTGACAGGTGACATTCCATACGCGTCTCCAGCCATGGAAGTAAGTCTGGGCAAGGGTGTCGCCATCAAGATCCAGGATTCCGGCATGATTGGCCATCCCGGCCTGAACTCCCGGTTAATAGACCTGGCGGAAGCCGAGGGTATTCCCTTCCAGCTAGAGGTGTTACAGGGTGGGACAACGGATGCGCGTGCGGTTCAAATCTCGCGAGCCGGGGTGCCGGCAACAGCGCTCTCGTTCCCCAGTCGCCATGTGCACACTCCATCCCAGATGGTCGACCAGCGCGACGTGGAGGTCCGGCCCGGCGGCGCCGATCCGCATCTGGTGGCCATGCAACGGACCGTCTCGAAGGAAATCCCCGTCGGGGCTGACGGCATCGACTTCGACGATTGCGGCAACCTCTACGTGGCCAACTGCGGCGATGGCCTG
>CAYLZG010000023.1:29423-38731 GCA_964387985.1 uncultured Anaerolineales bacterium
CTCGCGAGAAAGCCCACGCACCCAGGACCACCATGAGGGCGAGCATCAGCATCGCTCCCAACAAGAGAACCAGGCGATCGTAGCGCCACGCAAGCGCGCTTGCCTCCAATTGGCGGAGTTCACCTGCCCGCACCACCCACTGCCGCTTTGAGATGCCTTCGGGGTGAAGGCGGTGCACACGTTCCAGCATCCAATCCGGTCCCTCATCCTTGCCCGATACTTCCGCCTGGTAGACTGCGCGGCTGCGGGTGCCTATGCCCCGCCAGGCCTGTGCGTCATGGCGCCAAATCGCGGCACGCAGCAGGTTCAAAGACCCTCCGGTTGCCTCTGCCTCACCGGCGACCTTGTCCAATTGGGCAGCCTCTGCCTCCCATGCGAGGGTGCTCGTGCGCAGATCGACACTTTCTCGATAGCTATGGGTTCGGGTGAGGACGCTCTCGGTCACAGGCCAGGCGAGATCGCGGGTGAAGAGTGCAGACGAGAGCAGGCCCAATTCCGGCAAATCCGCTAGCGCAGCGTTGAGCCTGTCTTGCGATGCCAGGAGAACAACGGGATCATCGTATCTCAGTGTGAGGGTAATTTCCGTCCCGCTGGCTGCGACATCGGAGAAGTCGTGCAGTGCTTCAGCCGCTTCAGAGATGACTGCGGCTGCTGCGGCGCCTTGTTCGTTATCCATCATCTGCAATCTGACTGTACGAATTCCGGGTGCATTGTCGACGAAGAGGAGAGCTTGGGAGATGCGGGGCGGCCTGCCGCTGGGCAGTTCTAGCACATCCGGGCCGAATGTGCCGGCCAGGATGCGGCTCGCGCCCGCAAAGTCGCCCGCTTCAATGGCGCGTTGAGCGAGCAGGATCCCTTCGGCCTGAGGCCGTGCAGCTCTGTCTCGTGCTGCTGTGACCGAGGCCAGCTCCTGGTGTACTGGTTCTACGACACTGCCATTTCTCTCCGCTTCCTGACGTGCTGCCGCTTTCATTAGAAGCCTTCGCATAGCAATGGAGGATGCCTGCAGATCAGCGTCTTCTGGATCCAGGATAGCAGCTTTCTCCAGCTCACCCAGGGCCAATTGCAGGTATGCCTCTCCTGCAGCGCCGCCCTCTCGGTTGCCTTCGGCGAGATAGATGCCTGCAAGTCGCTCGCGTGCCTTGGCCAGTTCCACCGGATCGGTCTGGCTCTTAGCTGTCGTGATCCCGGCGCGCCACTCTGCAATGGCCTGCGAATGGAAGCGCTCGTAGAAGCTGGCGCGCGGAGCAAATGCTGGGGGAGCAAGGGTTGCCAGGTACCAGTAGCGCTCACCCAGGGCGGCGTGTTCTCTGAGTCCTGCTTCTGGCATCGCCGCTACAGCTCGTTCCTCATCCAGTTGGCGCCACCACTCCGATGACATGAACGCAAGACCGATGTTGGAGGGGGCTTTGACACCTCCCCATTCCCATGTGAAGGTTCCAGGGTTCGGAGAATGTGGCGCTGGAGCGAGGTGCAGCAGCTGCTCCGGCTGTATCGGTTGTGCAAAGGTGATGGAAACGCGGAGAGACTCCGGCGCACCCGCCCAGACATTGCCAGCCGTAAGAAGATATGCATAGCTGGCGAGCGCATTCTGTACCGCCAAAGCCTGGCGATAGCGGATACGAATATCAACGCTTCCCCGCACGGGGATGGTGATTGTTGCAGTCGACCGTATCTGAATGCCATCCGGCGCGGCTGCAGGTGTCAGGGCCAATGGGCGTCCGCCGAGGGTTGCCTCACTGATTTCCGGCATTTCGGTCTCGCTAATCTGCGGTCCAGGGATCTCGATCGGCATGATCACTTGGGCGTCACCGCGGTTGTGCAACTGTACCCGAAGATCTGTGTCAGCCCAGACGCCGCTGCCATCCTCCTTGATGGCGAGATCTACGGTCTGGCTGCGCAGCCGGATGCCCCGTGGTCCGCCGTTTCCCGGAACAACGTTGATAGATCCAGTTCCAGTCGAATCAGCATGCGCTACGATCGGGCTGCATGCCAGCACGCAGAACGCCAGGACCGACAAGGTGACTTGCTTTATGAAGGTGATTCTGGTATTCTCCAACCTTAACGGTCTCCACAACGCGCGAAGGTGGTCCCGATGATCAAACTACTGATGAACTGGGACATCAAATCAGGCCACGAGCAGCCCTACTTCGAGTTCGTGATGCAGGAGTTTGCCCCAGGCCTGATGCGATTGGGCTTACAACCAACGGAAGCCTGGTACACTGTCTACGGTCAGGGTCCGCAGATTCTGACGGGCGCCGTGGCCAACGATATCGAGACGATGCGCCACATTCTCGCCAGCGAAGAGTGGCGCGCGCTCAGCGATCGTTTGCTGGAACATGTCCACAATTTCAGCCTGAAGGTTGTTCCAGCCAGTGGACGTTTCCAGCTATAGATTCGTTCCCCAACACCATCCTGGGATCGGCAGCTCCAGTCCTATCGGTGTCTACCTCAATGCCAGCAAAATGGGGCCTAAGTGATCCAGCAGCCGGAACACCTCTGCATCGTTGCCGACATCCTGAGTCAGCAGAAATAGATCTGCGTCTTTCGTGTAGCCCCAATCATGCAGTACGCCTGTCATATCGCCAGTCTTGTGAAGGAACTCCACGCTGTCGCGCCTGATGTTTCGCAACCACAGTCCGAGGTCGACATTGCACTCCAGCATCTTGTCCGTCCATGTACGCGCGCCTTGCGGCAACCGGTCTCGAATGTCATACAGATGTATGCAGTCCTCGGGCGAGATCCAATTGTCTAGTCCTCGGGCGCGGGCCTCGTAATCCATCAATCTGCGTTCAACCCGCGCATGTGGCAGTCCCAGCCTCCGAAATAGATCGTTCAATCGCGGCAGCCCGATTCGTCGTATGATAAGATTCGTGCAAAGGTTGTCTGACACGGCCATCATCATCAGGAGAACGTCATGGTACGGCAGGGCGCGTTGTTGATACAAACGTGCGAAGCCCGCGCCCTCTACCTGCGTCTCGGCATCGAGATCACACATCTCGTTTTGACTAACGAAGCCTTCCTGCTCCAGGTACGCCCATGCGTAGAGGATAGGGACCTTGATGATCGAGGCAGACAGGAACAAATCGCAGTTCTTGCGAAGAATCCCGGTTCCGCCGCGCGGCCGGTAGTAGAGCGCGTATTGGCAGCTGAGTCCTTGGAGGGTCTCATCGATGAGTGGTTCGATCGCAAGTGTCTTGTTGGTGGTAACTCGCATTTGAACATTGTAGCACAGTGTTGGAACCTCGATGCTATAATGCTTCTGCAATGGAACGGTCCGAAATGGTGACTCTTGCGGTTCCAACTCGTCACCTCCGACCCACAAGCCTTCTGCCATTCATTGCCTGGGGTGTCCTGCTGATTCTGCAGCTTGTCTCACCCGACAAGGCGTGGAGTTGGCTTCTGGTCGGCCTGGGGCTTCTCATCCTCATCGCCTATGTCTGGGCACGCATGCTCTACGAGCAGGTGGCGGCAGAACGCCGCACCCTGGGCGCGTGGGTAATTGCGGGTGACCTCTTGCGGGAACAGTTCACGCTCACCAATCGCGGGAAGTTGCCGGTGCTCTGGGCTCGCATCCGGGATCAGTCTCAGGTGCCCGGCTATCGGGTCGATCGGGTGGAGACTGTCGGGGGCGAGGAGGAGCGGTCATGGACCACCACCGGTGTGTGCCAGCGTCGTGGAGTTTTCCAACTCGGCCCATGGGATGTTGAGATGGCTGATCCGCTGGGCTTCTTCACGGTGACCCACCACTACCCGGACAGTGCAACGATCCTGGTCTATCCCCGCGCATCGCGCCTGCCGGACCTGGACCTGCCTCGCGGGCGAGCGTCGGGTCGCGCATCCTCATCTCAGCGGGCAAACGAAGAGACGATCCTGGTTGGCGGGCTGCGTGCATATCATCCGGGAGATCCACTGCGGCGAATCCACTGGAAGGCAACGGCGCGTCATGACAACTTGATGGTGCACGACTTTGATCGTGAGCCGTCTGGCGATGTCTGGTTGATCGTGGATATGGATTCCCGTGTGCAGGCGGGGCGCGATGCCGAGGCTACTCAAGAGTATGCCGTGATTCTGGCTGCGTCCTTGGCGGCCCGGTTCCTGCGCCAGGGGGAGCGGCGCGCGGTGGGTATGGTGATCTCGGGTCGCCATCCCGCGATCTTGCCTCCCGGACGCGGTCAGCCACAGTCGTGGCGCATTCTTGATGCACTGGCTCGAGCGGAACCAGCTCCGGATCTCGGGCTGGAGCAACTGCTGCGGCAATCGGGTCCCAGCCTCGGCAGCGGCAGAACGCTGATCATCGTTACTCCGTCCCAGGACGGCGGTTGGGTTGCACCGTTACTGCCTCTCATTGCGCGCGGCAATTCGCCAACTGCTGTGCTGCTGGACGCAACGACGTTTGATCCACCTGCGGGCGATCCCCAGGCTTTGCTCGGACTGCGCGGTCTCTTGGCCCAGCAGCGCATTCACAGCGCGGTTTTGGAACAGGGATTCCCATTTCAGCCCATCGACAGGATACGCCGCAGGCGGACCGAAGCGCGTGCTTTGTCGGGCTTCGGTCGCGTGATCCGGGTTGAGGTTGAAGAGGAGGTCTGACGCAATGCAGGGAGACCGGTCCGAGAGCTTGGATGAGCAACCCGGATGGGCCATCCGTCTCCTCCGTCGTTATCGCCCGGCAACCGGTTGGAGCGTGTTTGTATTTTCATCCGGAGCGGTGCTTCTCCTGCCCATTGCCCTGGCAGACGGCAATCTGCTGACCGGTCTGAATCGAACGGTGTTACTATCGCTTGCCTCTTTCTTATTCGCCTGGTGGCTTGCCCTGGGGCGTCTCTCTGGCTTTGCTGCGACCGCGCTGATTGCCCTGACAGGCGTCGTGGCTGACCTCCTTTGGGGTGTTTTTGTGTTGCGGCCGGGGGCATTGGCTGCGCAGCTTCTGCGCTGGTGGACGTGGGCATCGAACGACCGCTTAGGGCCCGAGCCAGCAATCACGTTTTTCCACGAACAGTGGACTTTGCTTGCAGGCTACTTTCAACGGGTTGGGTGGTGGATCAGAGGCCTGGTTGTGGGCCCCGGGGCGCCCGACAATCTCGCCGTCATTGGCCTGATTGCACTCCTGGTGTGGCTGGTCGCGGCATGGGGTGCGTGGTGGATTGCACGTCGCGGCCAGGTGTTTGTGGCGCTTCTGCCGACGGGTGCTTTTCTGGCGCAGTACGCTTACTGGGCGCC
Organism: uncultured Anaerolineales bacterium; assembly: GCA_964387985.1. GTDB lineage: Bacteria > Chloroflexota > Anaerolineae > CG2-30-64-16 > CG2-30-64-16 > JALOOB01. The sequence continues at coordinate 34,647 of CAYLZG010000023.1, forward strand.
GCAGACCCTCGGTTACGTACTCCTCCTGATCGGGGTGACAGCTTTTCTGCTTGTGCTGGTGCACATGGTGTTTGATATGCGTGCCTGGGATCGGGACGGCGTAGATTACGCCGAGGGAATCCGGTTTGACACGCTGCTGAGCGCACTGGGGCTTACGCTTGTTGTCACCTTTTTGTCACCCTCGTTGCCTTTCGTCGCATCGGGCGAGTTTTCGCAAAGGTTCTGGAAGGTGTTCGAGTCGCCGTGGCGCCGGGTGGAACAGCAGGTCAGCGCGAGCTTCCGCGTAGTCCAGCCGGTGCGTTCGCTCGTGCCACCAACAGGCGCAGCCCCCGGCGGTCTGCCGCGCGCTCATCTGCTGGGCGGGCGGCCCGAGCTGGGCGAGGAGATCGCCTTGCGAGTTAGCGCCCGCGGCGATACCTCCGGCCTGCAGCTCTATTGGCGCGGCCAGACCTACGCAGTTTACACCGGTCGCGGCTGGGAGGAAGGCGCCGAGGGATTGGTGGAGCAATCTTTCGAGGCGGGCCAGGCCTGGGGAATCGATTTCCCGGCAAGCACGGGGCGCCGCCCAATTGTCGTTTCTGTAGAGACACTCGCCGCATCGCGCAGTGTTGTGTATGCGCCGCTCGAGCCGGTCGCAGTTGATCGGCCGTACCGTGCATCGTTACGCGCGCCAGGAGAGTTGGTTGCACTGTCGTTGGAGCGGCCCGCCTCAACGTACACTGTGCTGTCCTATGTCCCGGCACCCGACGCGGCCGCCCGCTCCGGTGCGGCTACGCCATACTCGTCCGGCGTGATGCCCGACTACCTTCAACTGCCGGCCGGTCTCGATCCCCGCCTATCTTCGCTTCTGGCTTCCTGGACCAGGGACTCCGCAACGCAGTACGACAAGGCCCTTACCCTTGAGCGGGAGCTTCGTAGATATTCCTATTCGCTAGATCTGCCGCTACCGCCGGAGAACCGGGAGCTGGTATCCTGGTTCATCTTTGATCTGAAGCGTGGTTACTGCGACTATTACGCGTCGGCGATGGTCGTGATGGCGCGCCTTGCCGGTATCCCAGCCCGGCTTGCGATCGGCTATGCCACCGGTGATCTGGACGAGGCGACCGGGCAATATGTGGTTACGGAATTGCAGGCGCACTCGTGGCCTGAGCTGTACTTCCCCGGTGTTGGCTGGCTGCCATTTGAACCGACGGCGGGACGACTGCTGCCAGAGCGCGAGATGGGGCTAATGGTTCCAGGCGCTCCGCCCGGCATCAGAGGTGGACCGGAGGACTTGGGCGCAGGGATGGCTGAGCTTCAGCAACGCGCACAGGACAACCTTGTTGCCGAGCGACGGCAGGCTGCTGGACGTGGATTGTGGATTGCGGCATTGGCGCTCATCCTCGCGTGGGCGATCTGGTTGAATGCATCAGCCAGGCAGCCTCTTCCCGTGGCTGGCGGTGGGCCACTTGAAGCGTGGGATCGCTTGCTCGTTTGGGGACGCCGCCTGGGCAGGCCGATCAAACTAGGCGAAACGCCGCGCGAATACCTGAGCGCCTTCGGAAGGGTCGTGGAGACGGTCGCAGATCGTGCGCGCCTGCGGAAACAAAGCGCCAGGCGGGCAGCTTCGGTCGTGTCTGCTGAGGCTGCTCTGCTGACTGCAGACGTCGAGCGGAGTCTCTTCGCTCCTGTTGACAAAGCAGTGCAGCCGCTTTCAGAGGAACACAGACTGCTGGCAGCGCTGCGGAAGTTGTGGATTGTCCGTGCAGCTGGCAGCGCTCAGGATCCGCCCCGCGCTAGACGTTGAATCGTATGTTCAGGACATCGCCATTCTGCACGATGTATTCCTTCCCTTCCAGGCGCAGCGCTCCCTTCTGTCTTGCGGCAACCAGGTTGCCGGCGCTGATCAGCGCATCGTAGGAGATGACCTCTGCCCTGATGAAACCCCGCGCCAGGTCGGAATGGATCACGCCGGCCGCATCGACCGCGTTTGCGCCGACAGGGATAGTCCAGGCTCGAACCTCATCCTCACCTACAGTGAAGAAACTGTGCAGGCCAAGCAAGGTGTAGCTCATACGGATGACCCGATTCAGGCCGGGTTCCGAGATGCCATATTCTGCAAGAAACTCGACGGCATCCTCTGGCGCCAGCTGGGCCAGTTCCATCTCCAATCGACCCTGAATCGCGGCAATGGTTGTGTGCCGGTGTCGATAACTGCAGAGCGAGTCGATTGCTTGATCGGCAGGTCCGTCGCCAACATTCAAGACAATCAGCAGGGGCTTGAGGGTGAGCAATCCATAATTGCGCAGCGATTTGAGCTCGACAGCCCCCAGCTCCATGTCGCGCAACGGAGCACCATGATCCAGCGTCTCATGCAGTCGCCAGAAAAGCGATAACTCGGCCTCATCTTTTGCCTTTTGCAGGCGGTCGCCACCTTTTTTCAGACCGGCTTGAAGTCGTTCGATGCGCCTCTCTACGATGATCTGGTCCGATAGGAGTAGTTCGTCGTCGATGATCGCAATGTCGCGGCCTGGGTCAATCGACCCCTCGGAGTGCGGGATGTCCGGGTCCTCGAACGCGCGGACCACATGGAGCAGTGCATCGCTCTGGCTCAGCGTGTTCAGCAGGGGACCGCTCAATCCACCTGCGCCAACGCCCTTCGCCAGGCCGGCAATGTCCGCATAGGTGACCTTCGCGTACGTGGTCTTGCGCGGTTTGAACATCGACGACAAGCGATCGACCCTTTCGTCAGGTACATCGACCGTCGCGCTATGCACCTCGAAATGACCTGAGGAAAACGCGGCCGTTTCCAGGTCCCCCCGGGTCAGTGCGTTGAAGATCGTCGTTTTTGTGCTGTTAGGCAATCCGATAATGGCTATGTGCATATCTATACACCAGATTTGGATGGCTCGACTGTTGAGAATCGATCGAAAAGTATACCATGCTGCTGCGAATTCGGAGTAAACGAGCGCAACGCTTTGGGGCAGGCAATGGGAAATGATAGAATGGCCGTTCAGGTGGATCCACAGAACCTTTCAGAGGAGAGCCGATGCGTTTGCCGACACTGAACGAGGCAGAGCAGCTGATGGCGGATGCCGCGACCCGGAATCCAGGGCCATGGACCGCGCACTCATATCATGTGGGGAATGCTGCAAGGCGTATTGCTGCACTGGTCCCGGGTATGCAGTCCGGGAATGCCTGCATCCTGGGGATGCTGCATGACCTCGGACGCCGTGAGGGAGTCACTGGGATGCGACACGTGCTGGATGGATATACCTACCTGAACGACCTGGGGTATGTGGATGCTGCGCGCATCTGTATGACGCACTCATTTCAGAATCGAGACCACCGCGAGATCTTCGGCGAATGGGATTGCACCACATCCGAGGTGGCGTTCATTCAAAGCTTCCTTGATCGGACAGAGTTGGACGACTATGATCGACTCATCCAGATGTGCGACTCGCTGGCTACTGCCAGTGGATTTGTGCTGATGGAAAAGCGGATGATGGACGTCGCTTTGCGGTACGGGGTGAACCAATTCAGCGTGCGCAAGTGGCGCAAGACGTTTGAGATCCGAGCCGACTTTGAGAAGCGGATTGGCTGCACCGTATACAGCCTACTGCCCGGAGTCGTTGACAACACCTTCGAGAGGTAGTCATGCGTGTCTTTCTGGCGGGGGTCATGCAGGCGTCACTGCATGGCAAGGGGATCGTGGACCAGGGATATCGAAACGCAATTGGCGAAGCGTTGATCGCGAAGTGGCCGGACATGGACGTGGTTGACCCGCTGATACTCCACCCGAACAGTGTTGAGTACGATGATGAGGTCGCGCGGGAGACCCTGTTTGCGTTGATCGCACTGGCCACCACGTGTGATCTGGTGATCGCCTACGTGCCGCAGGCCAGCATGGGAACCGCCCTGGAGATGAACGCGGCCTACCAGGCCGGCATCCCGGTGATCGCGATCTCGCCCTTGCGGGAGAACTGGGTGATTCGCGCTGTCTCCAACCGTGTCTTTCCCGACCTTGAGTGCTTTATGGCATTTCTGTCGGCTATGGATCAGCCACACGACCTAATTGACAGAGCTTGGAGCTAAGGCTAGAATCG
>CAYLZG010000024.1:0-36878 GCA_964387985.1 uncultured Anaerolineales bacterium
AACCGGCAACCCTCGACTTACAAGGTCGATGCTCTGCCGATTGAGCTACGTCGGCGAGGCTTGCCAGACAGCAACGGTCGCCAGACAAAGCTCTCGCTTCCCGGCGCTGCGAAGTGCCAGTATATGCGCGCGGGCCTCAAAAGTCAAATATGCTGCGTCAGCGCGCGCAGATCGTCACGTTTCAGGCCGGCGCCAGGCGTACCTGGCGTGCCGCAATGAGCACAGCCGAACCCGCAACGGAGGCATTGAGCGACTCGATCTTTCCCACCATAGGGATCGACACAAGCCAGTCACATCGCTCGCGCACAAGCCGCGACAGGCCCGCGCCTTCGGCGCCCACTACAAGGACAAGGGGGCCCGACAGATCTACCCTGGCCAGCGGGACCGCCTCGGGGACAGCGTCGAGGCCCGCAGCCCAAACTCCGTTTTCCTTGAGAGTTTCGAGCACCTGCACAAGGTTGCCCACCTGTGCAATCCGCAGGTGCTCCACAGCGCCCGCGGACGCGTTCACAACGGCCGGCGTTACAGCCGCGGACCGGCGCCCCGGCAGGAGAACCCCGGTCACTCCCATCGCTTCTGCGGTGCGCAAGAGCGTGCCGAGGTTCTGAACGTCTTGCAGGTGATCCAGCGCAAGGTAAAGCCTGTCACCGGCCGCTGCCAACAGCACATCCATGTCGACATACGGATACTCTTCCGCCTGTGCGATCACGCCCTGGTGATTTCCACCAACTGCATCATCCAGGCGCTGCCGCGGCGTCTCGATCAGCGCACAACCGACCAGGCGGGCTGCAGCCATGATTTCTGCCAGGATGGGCGATCGCTCCGTGCCCTCGGCCACGAAGATGCGCCGGATGTGTCGGCGGCCCGCGCGCAGGGCTTCGAGAACGGCATGGCGGCCGTAGAGCAGCTCCTCGCCGTGGCCCGCAACCACGCGCCCCACACGAGGCTCGGACTGCGCCGGCTCACGCGGCGTGCGCGGACGTCGCTGGGGGGCAGGATGGGGAGCCCGCGGGGGCGGCTTGTGGTCCGGCGCACCGTCCCGGCCCTGCCGACCGGGCTCGCGACGCGGACGCTCCTGCTTTTTCTTGGGAGTCGTTCGCTTCTGAGTTGCCATGCCCGATCACACCTTCATCTAGCCAAGCCGCCAGGTGCTGCCTTGGGCTGAATCTTCCACAATGACACCCAACGCCTTCAGGTCGTCTCGAATCTTGTCACTCAGCGCCCACTGCCTGGCCTTGCGCAGGTCCTGCCGCACCGCCAGCAGCAGCTCGACAAATGGGGCGATCGACTGGTTGTCCGTCTTCGGCGCTTCCAGGCGCAGTCCCAACACGTCGGTCAACGAACGCAGCACTGCCTGGGCATCCGCGAACGGTTCGCCGCCGACGCCGGCATCGCGCGCCGCATTGATAACCCGCACAAGATCGAAGATCGATGCCAGGCCCGCTGCCGTGTTGAAATCGCTGTCCATCGCGTCTTCGAATGCCGCGCGGCTCTTGCACACCTGTTCGGTCAGGACTTCGACCGCCGGTCCCTCAATCGCCTGGCCCACAGCGGGGCGCAGGCCCGAGTGCAGCCGCTCCAGGGCGCGCCGGCCATCTGCGAGGACATCATCATTGAAGACAAGCGGTTTCCGATAGCCGCTGCCGGCAATCACGAGCCGCAGCACGTCTGCGCTGTGCTCGGCCAGGAAGTCATCGATCGTAACCAGATTACCAAGGCTCTTGGACATTTTCTCGCCCTTGAGCTGGAGCATCCCGTTGTGGATCCAGTAGCGCGCAAAGGACTTGCCGGTGAAGGACTCGGTCTGTGCGATCTCGTTCTCGTGGTGCGGGAAGATCAGGTCGTTGCCGCCACCATGGATGTCGATCTGTTCGCCCAGATAGGTCATGCTCATGGCCGAGCACTCGATGTGCCAGCCCGGACGTCCTTCTCCCCACGGGCTGTCCCACTTGGGCTCACCCGGTTTGGCAGCCTTCCATAGGGCAAAATCGCCTTCTTCGATTTTTGCTTCGCTGACCGCCACCCGCGTGCCAGAAACCGCCTCCTCCAGCCGCCGCCGCGACAGCTTGCCATAGTCCTCGTCAGCATGCACCCTGAAGTAAACGTCGCCGCCCGGCACGGCATACGCATAACCCTTGTCGATCAGGCCCTGGATCAACGCGATGATTTCAGGGATGGTCTGCGACACGCGAGGCACTGCAGTTGGGGGAAGAACGTTAAGCGCCTCCAGCTGCTCCTGGTACTTCAGCACGTAACGCTGCGCTATTTCGGCCGGATCGTCGCCGCTCTTAGCTGCTCGGGCGATGATTTTGTCGTCCACGTCGGTGAAGTTCATGACGTGGCGCACATCATAGCCCTTGTATTGCAGGTAGCGGCGAATGAAGTCGAACACGATGGACGACATCGCATGGCCGACGTGTGCATCGGCATAGACGGTGGGCCCGCAGACATACATGCGGACGCGCCCCGGCTCGATTGTCTCAAACGGTTCGGCGGCGCGCGTCAGGGTATTGTAGACAACAAGCGACATGCGTTCTCACTCCACAAAACGATAGGCCAATCAGGTTGCGGCAACGACTTTCGCGGCCTCGACGATCAATGATACCGCGCCTTCAGGAGGCGTGATGCCCGTATTGACGACCAGGTGATACAGGAGCGGATCAATCCAGCGACTGCTGTGATAACGGGCCAGGTATTCGCCCCGCGCCTGGTCGCTCACCCGCACCTTGCGACGCGCCTGGGCAAGCGTGAGTCCCTCTGCCCTCGCAACACGCGCTACCCTCACCTCAACCGGCGCAATGACGAGCACATGACAGGCATGTGGCTCCCCCTCAAGCAGGGCCTGGCCTCCCTGACCCAGGACCAGCACATTGCCCCGCGCGGCTATTTGCTTGATAACCAATCCGACCGCCTTCGCAGCATCTTCCAGATTGGTTGCTGTGGGAGACGCCATCGGCGCGAAGACGCCGAGCAACGGGCTCGAGGCAGAGACTGCGGATGCTGTGAGAGAACGGGGAGTGCCCAGGGACTCCAGGATTTCGCTGGCCACGGTGCGATGTCCCTCGTACATGAGGCGGTGCAACAGGCTGTCGTCAATGCCGGTCGCGAGCGCAGCGGTATGAACGAAGGCCCGATCGACGAATTCCAGCCCCAACGCTGCAGCGACCCGTTCAGCAATCGACTCCCCATCGGTCCCGATCTGGCGTGACAAGGTGACGATCACGGCTGCCTCAACGATTCGGCGCAGCAAAGATCATGCGGCCGGCATTGGTCTGGAGCACCTTTGTGACCGTGACGTCAAGGTCGGAGTCCATATAGCGCCGGCCGTTTTCGATCACGACCATCGTGCCGTCGTCGAGGTAGGCGATGCCCTGGCCGACTTCTTTGCCCTCCTGGATCACACGAACGGTCATGTTCTCGCCTGGCAGCACGATCGACTTGACCGCGTTGCTTAGCTCGTTGATGTTGAGCACTTGCACGCCTTGCAGGCCCGCGACACGATTCAAGTTGTAGTCATTGGTGACAATCGGTGCGTTGATCTGCCGGGCAAGCTGCACGAGCTTCGCGTCGACCTGGCGTACACCATCTACGTCCAGATCGACAATCCGGATCGGCACAGGTGAATCCTTCTGCATCCGGTTGAGCATCTCCAGCCCGCGCCGTCCCCGGTTCCGGCGCAGCGAATCGGGCGAATCTGCAATGTACTGCAACTCGGCAAGCACAAAACGCGGCACCAGCAGCGTCGACCGGATGAAACCCGTGTGGGCCACATCGGCGATCCGGCCATCGATGATTACGCTGGTATCCAGCAGCAGCGATTCCTCACCGGCGCCGTCGCCGCCCTCAGCGGCAGCCTCTGCTTCCGCGACGTTCTTACGACGAAACAGCGCAAAGATCTCGCGCTGCCGCAAGACCATCACCATGATCCCGGCATAAGCAAAGATGATAGCTACCAGTGTGGGCAAGATGGCGCTGAACGGCGGCGGAAGATACGAAAGCGGAATCGCCAACAGCGCGGCAATCACCAAACCGATCACCAGGCCGATGGCGCCCGATAGTATCTGGGCCACGGTCAACTCGTTGATGGCGTGCCGCAGCCACGCCGCAGGTCGTGTCGTCAGCCAGGGGGCAATGATGGCGCCAACCGCTGCACCGACGACGGAGAGTGGCAGGATGTAACGCATCGAGAGGGCGTTAAGGGTTGTCGTTCCTGCCCAAGCTGTACCTGCCAACCAACCAATGATTCCGAAGACAATAAATCCGATGACACGAAAGATAATCTCGGCAGTCATCTTGGCTCACCTTTCTATTAATTTCGACGCTCTGCATGACCAGTCAGGTCCGGTACGGAAGATCCTCCTTTCCTTCAGCGGTTGTACGGTATGCCACATAATCATACACGCACTTCACGCTATTTGCAATAGTCTTAGCGCGTACTTGGTGCGTGACGACGCTGGCGCGCGGCCTCGAAAACCAGGACCGTCGCAGCCATTGCGGCATTCAGCGACTCGACCGGCCCGGCCATGGGAATCATCACTCTCCCCGTGCCCAACTGTTCGGCCCCGGTGCTCAACCCGGCTGCTTCACCACCGATCACCAGCGCGCACGGGCCAGTCCAGTCCACCGCATCGTATGGCGTTGCGCCGCGTGCGTCGGCCAGCCAGACGGATCGTACCCCAATCAAACCGGCCACGGCAGCCCATCTGCTGGCTGCGATAAGCGGCAACCGGAAATGAGCTCCCATGCCGCTTCGAACCACCTTCGGATTCCAGGGATCAACGCATCCGGGCGCCAGGATCACCCGGGAGACGCCGGCAGCTTCTGCCCCACGCAAGATCGTGCCCAAATTTCCCGGATCCCGGATCTGATCCAGGACCAGGATGAGGCCATCGTCCTGCGGCCGCGTCATCCTCGGGATCGGCAGGATCGCTATCACACCCTGGGACGCAACCGTGTCGCTGAGGGTTCCGAAGAGAGACGGACTCAGCTCTTCAGCCGGGACGTTCAGCCTCTCAACCGCACGAAGCAACTCCGCTGCGCGTTGGTTCTGCTGCGCCTGACCGGTGAAAAAAACAAGAGCGGGGGAATGCCCCGCTCTCATGGCTTCTTCGATCAGCCGCACGCCCTCTACCAGGCAGCGCCCTTGTTCACGACGGCCCTTCGGCTCCAGCAGCGCCCGGGCTTGTTTGACTTTGGGGTTGTCTGGGCTCGTGATCATGCACGGCTCCAGTGTAACGATAACATCAAGCCACGGCGGACTTGGCAACCTCGACCACCCGGGCAAAAGCCTGGGGATCGCGCACGGCCAGATCGGCCAGGATCTTGCGATCCAACTCGATGTTGGCCACCCGGAGGGCATGCTGCAGCCGGCTGTACGTGATGCCGTTCAGCCTGGCAGCGGCGTTGATACGCGTGATCCACAGCCGGCGGATATCGCGTTTGCGTGCGCGCCGGTCGCGGGTGGCGTAGAACAGGGACTTGAGCATGGCCTCATTTGCACGGCGCCACAGCAGGCGCCGGGACATGCGCTGTCCCTTGGTCATCTTCAGGATCTTGTTGTGACGCCGGCGGAGGACGACTCCACCCTTAGCTCGAGGCATTGATATCTCCCCTTAAATGGCGGCCGGGCTTTACCGGCACTTGATAGTGGCCATCAGCGTCCCCGGTAACGAATGGGACGCTCTTGTGATGACTCAGTCGATGTACGGCGCCAGCTTAGTGACGCGCGCTTCAGCCGCGTTCGCTTCCACGACCTTGACGACACGATACTTGCGCAGCGTGCGTGGGGCCTTGTGGCGCCGCAGGTGGCCGCGGCCCTGGTGCATAGCAACCAGCTTGCCGGTGCCTGTGCGGCGGAACCGCTTCGCGGTGGCCTTATGGGTCTTGATCTTTGGCACAGCCATCCTCCAAAAAACGTGCCTGGGCTACTTCTTGTTTGCAGGGTTGGGCCCAAGCATCATAAACAGGTTCTTGCCTTCCAACAGCGGCTGCGCTTCGATGATCGCGGCCGCGCCCACCTTCGAGGCAAACTCATCCAATTGCTCGCGCGCAATCTCAGGATGCGTGATTTCACGCCCGCGGAAACGGACGGTCACCTTTACCTTGCTGCCTTCTTCCAGAAATGACAGCGCCTGACGCACCTTGGTATCGAGATCGTGTTCACCTGTCCGAGGTCGCAGACGGATCTCTTTCATCTCGATGATCTTCTGCGCCTTGCGCGCCTCGCGTTCCTTCTTCTGCTTCTCAAACTGGAATTTGCCGAAGTCCAACAAACGGCAGACGGGCGGCACTGCGTTGGGCGCAACCTCAACGAGGTCCAAGCCTTTCTCAAACGCAAGCCGGAGTGCATCCTGGATCGGGTAAATTCCGAGCTGGTTGCCCTCTTCGTCGATGACCCGCACTTCGCGGACCCGAATTTGCTGATTAACGCGAGTGGATTTTGTTGTTACGGTAGTAATGCGACTACACCTCGAAAACTGGGGCCGGAAGACCGGCCAGGGTTAATACGCGCCGTCACCGCATAACGCGGCGACGAAATGAAACTATAACATAACGCGAAGAGGGTGTCAAAAAGACCGGACATAGACGATAGATCACGGACGACCAGCGGTGGCCGAGGTGTCCGCGATCTATCGTCCCAGGTCTCAGATCAACGCCTTGCGAGCGACTACGTCCTGCGCATAAGCGATGAATTCGGCGAGGGGCACCGTGCCCTTTTGTTCGCCGGTGCGCAGCCGTATGTTGACCGTGCTCTCAGCGGCCTCGCGGTCGCCGATCACCAGCATGTAGGGGATCTTCTGCAACTGGGCGTTGCGGATCTTGGCATTCATGCGGTCGGACCCATCATCCACCTCGACGCGCAGGCCGGCAGCCTTCAGTTTTGCGGCCACGTCATGGGCTGCCTCGTTGTGCCGGTCGGCGATGGGGATCACCATCGCCTGCACCGGCGAAATCCAGATCGGGAACGCGCCGCCGTAGTGCTCGATCAGCACGCCGAAGAAGCGCTCCATGCTGCCCAGCAGCGCACGGTGGATCATGTAGGGACGGTGCTCTTGCCCATCCTCGCCGATATACTTCAGATCGAACTTCTCCGGTTCGTTGAAATCAAACTGGATGGTGCTGAGCTGCCACTCGCGTCCCAGTGCATCCAGCATCTTGAGATCGATCTTCGGCCCGTAGAACGCGCCGCCGCCTGCATCCACCTCAAACGGAAGATTCGCCCGCTCCAGCGATGCACGCAGCGCCTGCTCGGCTGCCTCCCACTTCTCATCCTCGCCCACCCGCTTCTCGGGTCGGGTGCTGAGATAGGCGTTGAATTCCGTGAAGCCAAAGCCTGACAGGATGTGAAGGCAGAAGTGAAGCACCCTATCGATCTCCTCCGGCATCTGATCGGGCCGGCAGAAAAGGTGTGCGTCGTCCTGCGTGAATCCTCGCACGCGCGTCAGGCCGTGCAGCACGCCGCCGCGCTCAAACCGGTACACCGTGCCCCACTCCGCGTAACGCAGCGGCAGATCGCGATACGAACGCGTTCGCGTCTTATAGATGTGGAGGTGGAACGGGCAATTCATGGGCTTCAGGTAGAACTCCTGCCCCTCGATCTCGATGGGCGCATACATGTTCTCCTGGTAGAAGTCCAGGTGTCCGCTCGTCTCCCACAACGTCGCGCGACCGATGTGCGGGGTGTAAACCAGATCGTAACCGCCGGCCAGGTGCTCGTTCTTGCAGAACTCCTCGGCCAGGTGACGCATCAGTCCGCCCTTGGGGTGCCACAAGACCAGCCCGCCGCCGACTTCGTCAGGATTGGTGCTGAACAGGTCCAAATCTTTACCGAGGCGCCGGTGGTCGCGGCGCTTGGCCTCTTCCAGCTTGTTCAGATAGGCTTCGAGTTGCTGCTTGTTGCGCCAGGCGGTGCCGTAGATGCGCTGCAGCATAGGATTGTGCTCATCGCCGCGCCAGTACGCACCAGCGACCGACATCAGCTTGAAAGCGTCCGCCGGGATCTGACCGGTGTGATCAACGTGCGGGCCGCGGCAGAGATCTTCAAAGCCCCCATGCTTGTAGGTGCTCATGGGAACCGGCCCCTGGACCTCGTTGCCGTCCTCGTCAAGCCCTCCCCTGGTCAAGCCATCGATCAGCTCCAGCTTGTAGGGTTGGTCTGCAAAAAGGGTACGCGCCTCCTCAGCCGATATCTGCCGGCATTCGAAGGGGCGCCTGGCCGCAATGGATTGCCGCATGCGCTTCTCGATCTCCACCAGATCCTCGGGAGTGAAGGTGCGCGGCTTGCCCTGCTCGTCCTTCCCCAGATCGAAATCATAGTAAAAGCCCGTGTCAATCGCCGGGCCGATCGCTACCTTGGCATGAGGATACAACTGCAAGACCGCCTCTGCCATCACGTGCGAAGCCGAGTGGCGCAGCTTGCGCAGCATCTCGTCGTCGTTTGAATGTTTACCATTTCCGGCCATGTTGGCCTCCTTACCATCCATCATTCTGTCGCTCAACTACGGAGCGAGATCAATGTCGCAAGAACCAACGCTGAAACCACCACCTTGACCATGAGCGCCACGAAGTTGCGGCGGTCTGCTGCCACGACCTGGTCTGGCGTTTGCGCCGTGGGCAACTGAATCATTTGTGGGCGATTGCCCTTTCTATCCCACTTCAGGATCGCTGTGGCAGAACCCCAGATTATCAATGCCCCAATGACGATGCCCATCAGGCTAGCCAGGTCGGGGGTCATGTCGAGGTCAAACTCGCGCGCCACAGCACTCACCGCCCGGCCCATGAGGTCCATAAAGTCTCCAATGAGACCCACCAGCCCTTCAAGAAACCAACGGAGCGTCTCCATCGCTATCCTCCAGGTACACAGGGCTACCGAATGGACCGCGCCAACTGCCACGTTAGCGCATATGTTTGACAAGGACAAGCAGCGCTTGACAGCAATAGAACCAATATGCTATCATAGGAAGTTGTCCAATCATCGTAGATATCCCAAATTAACCCAAAGGAATCCCAACCATGAACCTAGACGATTTCCTGGACATCTTCAATCTCGCCAGTAGAGCCGAAGGACTCGTGAGCTCGATCCTGCACTTTGACAAGCGTAAGGCCTCCAGTGGACCACCCGTTGTAGGCGTGGCGAGGGAACTCGCCCTCAGCGCAACTGGCCTGTCTTCCTGGACCTTTCGTATCCGCAGAGACGAAGGCTGGACCGGCGGCGACGTGGAACGACTGCTGAACCACTACGCCATTCCAATATGGTGTCGACGGGTCACCGGACAGCACTTCATCCTATCAGTGCCGCGCCGCCAAGCGAACTGGGCCGAGTATCTCATCCTCAGAAGAGGGATGCCGCTGGAAGGCGCCCTATTCAACCCAGACAATCAACGCTATGCGATGAAATACGCTCCGGGTGACCAGCCCCCGGCTTGGGCGGATCGTGATCGTGCTCAGCGCGGCTTCTTCGAACGGCTGAACGACTTGCTCTAGTATGTTAAACAAACAGGCCCCATCGCCATTGGGGCGAGGGGCCTCGCGGTTCCACCCAAGTTGGCACGCGACTTACGCATCGTGAGCCATCTCATTTGGCCTGTAACGGGGCCGGCCGGGAACCCATACTCTGTCTTCCGGGCTCCGCTCTCGGGGGGTTTTCGGCGCTGCTGTGCGAGGCAGGCTTCCAGCCAGCGTCCTGCCCTCTCTGACGTCGCGCGTCACCTACTCGTCCCGATCGTCGCTTTGATTATTCGAGTGGGCGGTAGGGGGCTTGAACCTCTGACCTCAGCGATGTCAACGCTGCGCTCTAGCCAACTGAGCTAACCGCCCGGATTTCCCATATTATATGCAGCGCAGTCTTTTAACGCAAATCTGTGGCCGGTCCCAGGTCGAGCGCGGCAAGCAATCGCTGTTTGACTTCCTCCGGCAGGGGCTCGTGACCATGATCATGGTAGAGGATCACGGTCTTGCGCAGCGTGTCGACGACGATGTTGCAGTTGGAGCACTCGGCGACATGCTGCTCGATCTTCGCACACAGCTCCGCTTCCAGCTCGCCATCGATGTATTCGGACAGCTTGCCCAGCATCTCCTTGCAGAGCACGTCACTTCCCTCCTATCCCCTGCACCGTCTGCGACGCCGCGAAGTACCCGGTCAATCGCTCCCTTAAGGCAACCCGTGCGCGGTGCAGGCGCACCTTCACATTGGTCTCCGTCAATGATAGGACTTCAGCCGTTTCGGCCGTCGACAGCCCTTCGATGTCCCTCAGCACAAACACGCTTCTCAAAGTTGCCGGTAGCGTGTCCAGGGCCGCGTGCAAGACCGTGCGCAGTTCCCGCTTGAGCAGCAGGTCGTCGGGAGTGGATCCCCAGTCGACCAACTGCCGGGGCATCTGATCGCCATTCTCGCTCGTGACCGGCTCGTCGAGCGACTCCGTTGGCGCCGGCCGCTTTCGCAGCCGCATCAGTGCCGCATTGTAGGCAATCCGGTAGAGCCACGTGCCCAGCCGGCTCCGGCCTTCGAACCTGGGTAATGCCCTGAATGCGCTGATGAACGTTTCCTGCAAGACCTCTTCAGCTTCCTGCGGGTCCTTCATCAAGCGTAGGGCCAGGTTATAGACGACCGGAGAGTGCTGCTCCACGATCTTTGCGTAGGCCTCCTGCCTGCCTGCCTTTGCGGCGGCGATCAGGTCTGCTTCGGTGCTGTAGACGGTAGCCGTATTCTTCTCCCTTCGATGCAGAAGATGGGCGCAACGTTACGAAAAAAGACCCGAAAGGCTGGCGGCCTTCCGGGTCCGGGCAGTGAATGGGTTCCGGCGAACCTATGGCAGCATCTGCTCCAGCTTACCCTTAAGGGCGCCGTAAGGCGTCACACCAACCACCCGGTCGACTTCTTTACCATCCTTGAAGTAGATCAAGGTAGGGATGCCCATGATACCATACCGGCCGAGAATGTCGGGATATTCGTCGGCGTTCAGCTTTGCCACGACGGCGCGGCCGTCGTATTCAGCGGCCATCCTGGCCACCGAGGGTGCAATGGCGTGACATGGCCCGCACCACTCGGCCCAGAAGTCGACCACAACCGGGGTCTCGCCCTGGGAGATCACCTGATCAAACTCTTCGCCAGTCAAGTGGCGCGGCGCTACAGCTGGCTCGCCACCCGCAGCTGCCTCTTCCTTGTTGCCGCCCATGAAACGCTTCAACAGACCCATCGTACTTCTCCTCTTCCTTTATTATCTTGTGATGTCCTCAGGGATGGTCCCATCATCTTCATCGTTCCCCGACGGAGCGGACCGGTCCACACGGGGCCGGCATGCGTTGTTGGCCGCTCAGCCGCCACGGCCGGACAACATCATGGCCAGCCAGATGGCCAGAGCGATGAACAGCAGAATGTCAAATCCCATGTCTTATTCCACCTTCCGGAATGCCAGCATCAGGTGATCCAGCACCGAGTCAATATCTCCCTGAACGGGTTCGAGCAAGCAACGGTGTGCGTAGGCGCGCGCCAGCACCAGGCTAGCCTGGTGCATCGCAGAGCGTGCGGCCGACATCTGCTGCAGGATGGCGCCGCAATCGCGCTCGTCCTGAACCATCTTCTCGATCCCTCGCACCTGGCCCTCGATCCGCCGTAAACGGGCCGTCAGATCCGCCTTGACGTCGGGCGAATGTAGTTCCATGGCGCCCCCGACCAATTTGACACAGTCATTCAGAATTACTATACTCCCCTATAGTATATGCGAGCACACAGAAATGTCAAATGATGGAGCTAGAGTTCTATGACCAGCAGCGGCAAGCAACACAGCCTGGGCGTTGCGCTGAGCGCAGAAGAGGTAGTCGAGTTGAAGATGATCGTCCAGGACGAAGATGAGGCGGCGGCGCTCGACTTCGTCCGGCGGCTGCGCCGGAAGGTGCTGGAGGTCGAGCGTCGCCATTGCGGCGACCCGGATAAACTGCCGGGCATGATCTAGAGAAGCGCGTTCAGCCTTTCGCGCGATTCCCCGAGCAGCTTCTCGTGCAGGCTCACGCCATGCGAATCCATAGTCACCACGACCGGGAAACCTTCAACGCGCACGACCCAGAATGCCTCTGGCACGCCGAGCTCGTCCTTCTTGAAGACGTCCACAACTTCCTTGACATGGCTTGCGATGAGTGTCGCCGCGCCCCCGACCGCGTGCAGGTACACGGCGCCGTATTCCTGGCATGCAGCAAGCGTCTTGGGTCCCATGCCGCCCTTGCCGATGACTCCCCGCAGGCCGAAGTGACGGATGACGTCCGCCTCGTAGGGCTCCTCACGAATGCTCGTCGTGGGGCCGGCGGAGACGAAATGCCACCGGCCATCCTCGCTCCGGCTCACCACCGGGCCACAGTGATACATCACGCCCTCGCGCCAAATGCGAGAAAGCGCTTCGTGCACCGCGCGATCCTCGGCCGCCATCTCGCCGCCCTTAAAGAAGGTATCCTTGATGTACTTGTGCGCCGCGTCGCGGGCCGTGACCACCAGGCCATGCAGTCGCACCTGGTCACCCACGTGCAGCTTGCGAATCGCGTCTTCGCTGATCGGAATGCGCAGATCATAGACAGCCATCAGTCACCTCACTCGATGGTCACCTGGCCGTCGCGGTCGTAGATCAACGTCCGGTGGCGGTCAGCCCAGCACATATAGGATGCCGTGACGAAATAACTGGCGGGGAGGCGCTCCAGCGAGTCGATTTTCACCGACAGCACCGTCGTCTTACCGCCGAAACCCATCGGGCCGATACCGAGGGTGTTGGCCTCGCGCGTCAGGCGCTGCTCCAGCTCTGCAAGCTTGGGATTCTCGTTCACATCGTCCAACTTGCGATAGAACTGCTCCTTGGACTTGATGTAGCTCGAACCCCGATCGCCGCCGACCGCAACGCCGATGACTGCAGGCGCACACCCCATGCCCTGGGCCTGGTGCACCGCATCGAGCACCGCACGCCGCACGCCCTCCAGGTCACGGTTGGCGTCAAGCCGGGTATCGGGAAGGCTGTACTGAACGCCGACATTCTCGCACCCGCCGCCCTTGAGCATCAGATCGACCTTGAGATAGGACTCCTCCCACTCCTCAAAATGAAAATAAGGAAAGTCGTCCCCCAGGTTGTTGCCGGTGTTCTTCCCGGTCAGGGTGTCCACCGAGTTGGGCCGCAAATAGGACTTCGCTGTCGCCTCGGCTACCGCTTCACGGATCTGCTTCTTCAACGCGAGGGTCGACCACCCGGTCGGATAGTAAACGTAGAAGATGGGCGTGCCGGTGTCCTGGCAGATCGGCGTGGAGGCCGCGCGCGACATCCGGACGTTTTCGAGGATCGCGTCGAAGGTGGTCTGGGCAGCGGTGCCGGCGTCCTCAGCATCGCGCGCCCTGTGCAGAGCAGCCTCGATGTCGGCCGGTAGATCGGTGGCCGCGCGGCGGATCAACTCCAGAAAGTGCGGTACGAGATTTTCCATGGCCTTTCCTTCCACGAGAAACGAAATCTCAGTGAACCCACTATAGCATACGAGAAATGGTGGGTCAACGGTGCAGAAGTATTGTTGCGTGCGATCCGCCTTCGGGGCTATAATCCGCCCCACGGAGTTGATGCGTGCGACCTATCCTCTACATCGAACCCGAGCTCTGCCAAACCTGCAACTCGTGCTCTGCGCGACTGGCGTGCAAACCACGCGCCATCATGCAGATCGAGCGCGGCGAGCTGCCCGCGGTAGACTTCTCCCGCTGCCTGGGCTGCAAAGCCTGCATGCCGGCGTGTCCTCACGGCGCCGTACGCACAGTTACCCAGCGACACTCGGGCAATGGGCACGAAGCGTTCTGGTAGGCGTGCAATCCATCTATCAAGTCCACTTCTAACGTCCATAATAAAAACATATGATAAGACATGATGTATATCATAAGTCTTTGTTGCAGTTCACAGCATAATCTTTCTGTGCCAGAGTGCACAATCTATCCCTGTATCCCTTTTTGTTAGGAGAAGTGAACGTGTCTCGCAGAATGCTATTCACCGTCCTGGCTGTCCTCCTCATGGTCAGCCTCTTCGTGGTACCTGCCGGCGCTCAATCCGCCAATCCTGTTCAGGCAGCAGCTGAAAAATACTTCACGGCCGGCGCCAAGACGATCAAGGCCGCCGACCTGTTCGCCAACCTCAACGACGGCGATGACAGCAACAACCCGCTCGTCGTCGACCTGCGTGCCGCCGAGGATTACGCGAACGGCCATATTCCCGGTTCGGTCAATATGGGCGCTGCCAAGCTGATGACCGCCGAAGAGTTGGCCAAGCTGCCCAAGGACAGGCCGATTGTTGCCGCCTGCTACAGCGGCCAGAACTCGGCCCAGGTTACTGCGGCGTTGCGCCTGATGGGTTATGACGCCTACAGCCTGACCTATGGCGTGCCGTCCTGGGGCGTGAACGACAAGGTGAAGTACTCCTTCTCCCCGGCACAAAGCGGCAACTACCCTGTGACCAAAGACGCGGCGCAGCTCGAGGGCAGCAATGCGGCCCCGAAGCCGTTGGCCGACACCGTCGATGCTGCGGCGATTACTTACTTCGCCGGTGGCCCCAAGATGATCAAGGCCGCTGATGTGTTCGCGAACATCAACGATGGTGATGACTCCAACAATCCGGTGCTCGTCGACATCCGCAGCGCCGATGATTACGCGCTCGGCCACGTTGCAGGCGCTGCCAATGTTGCGCCCAAGAGCCTGTTCACTGCCGAAACGTTGGCCAAGCTGCCCACCGACAAGCAGGTTGTGGTTTACTGCTACACGGGCCAGACCTCGGGCCAGGTGGTTGCGGCCCTGCGCATGCTCGGCTACGATGCAACCAGCATGACCTACGGGCTGCCTTCCTGGGCTGTCGTGGAAGGTGTCTCGGTCCCGGTGTGGGACAACAGCAAGAGTGGCAATTACACCCTTGAAGGTGCGCCAGTGGCAGCCGCTGCAGCAGCGCCTGCGCCTGCGGCCGCGGCCGCACCGGCTACCATGCCGACCACCGGCGCCTCCCTGGTCAGCCTGCTGCTGGCGGGCCTTGGCCTCGCTGGCGCAGGCCTTGCGCTGCGCCGCCGGTAATCGCACCTGACGTCCAATGGTCTTGACCTGGCTTCGATCCCTTGATCGAAGCCAGGTCCCTGCATCACACCTGGAGGAACCGAAATGTCCCCTATATCCCGATCCTGGGTGCGGGCAGTGGCGGTCCTCGGCGTATTGTTGTCCGGTCTTCTGATCCTGGCCGCGTGTGGCGGGGGTGCAGCCCCTGCCCCAACAGCCGTGGCGCAGGCACCGGCAACTGAGGCGGCAGCAGCACCCACCAACACCTCTGCGCCCCCCACCACCGCGCCGACCGATACGGCTGTCCCGCCGACGGCAACCCTGGCGCCCACCGAAACGGCCGAGCCGACGGCTACCGCCACCGAGGCGCCCACCGCATTGGCCATCGCTGATGCAACAAACTGCGTGACCTGCCACACCAGCGAAGAGACGCTGCAGCAACTTGCCAAAGAGGAGGCCCCTGCGGAGACACTCTCCGAAGGGGAAGGCTGAGGTGGCGAAGTGCCTCCGTTGGAGGCATGGCAAAAGGTTCTGGTCGACGCAACGAAATACGTTGAGAGCGACCCACACGCGAAAGTTGCTAACTGCATCCAGTGCCATGGCGGCCAGGGTGACACCGAAGACATGGCCAAGGCCCACGAGGGCGTCATCACCGACCCAACCAGCACCCAGGAGCAGGTCGAGAGGATCTGCGGCACCTGCCATGCAGAGGTTGTCAAGGCGCAGCTGACCAGCCTGCACTTCGACAGCCACGGCTATGATACGATCATCGGCGCACGCCTTGGCGATGCGCCTGAGTCGCATGCGGCCTGGGAAGAAGCCAGGGTCAATCACTGCAGCAGCTGCCACACCACGTGTGGGCAGTGTCACGTCAGCCAGCCCACCAGCGTGGGCGGCGGCCTGATCAGCGGACACCAGTTTAAGAGCGTGCAGGCGTTCACCCGCACGTGCACTGGTTGCCACGGCTCTCGCATCAACGCAGAGTACACCGGCCAGAACGAGGGCATCCCGGCAGACGTCCACTGGACGAAGGCCGGCATGGCGTGCTTCAAGTGCCACACTGGCGATGCACTGCACGGCATCACAGGGGAGAAGACCGAGCGCTACGACGGCGCACCGATGCCCTCATGCCTGGAGTGCCATCCGGACTCGGCGCCCGGCAAGGGTGAGATCGCCCAACACAACGTCCATGGCGAAAAGCTGGCCTGCCAGGTCTGCCACAGCGTAGAAAACAAGAACTGCTACAGCTGCCATGTACAGAAGAATGATGAGGGTGAGGCCTTCTACAAGATCGAACCATCCGTGATGGACTTCAAGATCGGCCTGAACCCCAAGAAGAGCGAAGAGCGGCCGTGGAACTACGTCGTGCTGCGCCACGCTCCCATCGATCCGGAGAACTTCGCGTTCTACGGTGAAGACATTCTCACCAACTTTGATGCGCTGCCGACATGGAAATACGCCACCCCGCACAATATCCAGCGGGTGACGCCCCAAAACGAGACGTGCGATTCGTGCCACGGCAACGCGGACATCTTCCTGAGCGAGGCGGACTTGCGGCCTTATGAGATCGAGGCGAACAAGGACGTCATTCCGGCACAGCTGCCGCCCAAGATGGGGCAGTAGAGCTCCACGACACAAGATGAAACAAAAAGGGGGCCAGATTTGGCCCCCTTTTTGTTGTGTCGGCGGACTGACCTCAGGTGACTATGAACCGCAGCGCCTCATTCGCAGGGTCGAAGACGAAATCCCAGAAAGCTTGCTGCAGGGGCGTCACCATCGATCGCCGGCGGCGCACCATCTCGATCCCGCGCGTCAGGTTCATGCCGGCAACCGGCACTTCCACTACCCTGCGCAGAGCCAGGCCGCGCGAGGCAGCCAGCTTCGACACGAACGCCACACCGATTCCGGCTTCCACCGACATCTCGATGGCCTCGGCATTGGCCAGCGTCAATACGGTCTGCATCTCCCCGATATCCACATTGTGTGCAGCCAACGCCTCAGAGAGCACCTCGTAGGTGCCTGCTGAATTCTCGCGCGCGATGAAGGGCTCGGCCAACAGGTCCGCCGGCTGCACCGTCCGGCCGTCGGCCCATGGGTGGTCGGCCGCGACAATCAGGATGATCCGGTCTTCGGTGAATGGCTGGCGGCACAGCTCGGCATGATGCACCCTCGCCGAAACAACCGAAATCTCGGCGCGGCCAGTGAGCAGCCAGTCAATGGCAGACCGGCGGCTGGTTACATTGATCGTCACGCGCACCTGTGGATGGCAGCGCCGGAAGCCGGCCACGATGCGAGGAAGGATGTACTTGCCGACCGTGGTGCTGCACGCGATGGTCAGCTCCCCGATCATCACACCCTTCAGGCTGGACATCGTCTCCTCGATCTGCTTTCCTTGCCTCAGAGCATCCTGCGCCATCGGCAGCAGAACACGGCCGGCATCGCTCAATTGGATGCTGCGGCCGTTCCGGTGGAACAATTCCATGCCCAACTGCTTCTCAAGGTTGGCGATGTGCAGACTGACGGCAGGCTGGCTCAGGTAGAGGCGCCGCGCGGCGACCGAAAAATTCTGGGCCAACGCAGCTTCAACAAAGACATTGAGTTCGTGCAGGTTGATCACAATAAGTCCTCTGGGGAAAGGCGATTGCCCGCACTATAACCATCATCAATAAACAACGCCATGATTACCGTCATGTCTCCTATAAGGAGATGTGTCCTGCTGCGCTCCCCAGGTGCTATACTGGGCACAACGTCCCGCATGGAGGCCGCCAATGACTCGCCGGCTCATCGCTGCTTTCACGGTTGCACTGCTCGGAGGCCTGACCCTGCACGCCTTGGCCCGGGGTGCTGACCCGACACCCACCATCCGGCTCCCCCTCATCTCGAACTCTCAGACAAAAGAAATCCTGATCTCCGCCTTGTTCTACGACGGCTTTGTCAGTGGCGAGGCAGATGAGGCCTTTCAGATTTTCAATCCGAATGACTTCAGCGTGGCGCTGGAGGGTTGGCAGGCATCCTCTGGGAGCCGCATCGCCACCTTCCCTGCGGGACCCGCACTCGCTCCCCAGGGATCGTTGTGGTGTGCGCGCGAAGCCGTTGCTTTCCAAAAGTCCTTCGGCGCACTCCCGGGCTGCGAGTACGGTGCAGACACGGATCCCGGAACGCCCAACCTGAAGGGGAGTGTGCTGCAGTTCGCCAACACGGGCGGCCGGTTAGTCCTGAGCCGGCCCGGCGGAGAGGTGAGCGATGTGCTGTTCTACGAAGAAGGCGACGAGGCTGCCGGCGGATGGCGCGGGCCGAGCGTGGCGCCGTACACGCCCACCACGGCCTTCCACCAGGAGGGCCAGATCCTCTACAGGAAGCTCGACGAGCTCACCGGATTGCCCGTCCCGGACACCGACTCGGTCGCCGATTGGGCGCAGGATCCCGGAGATATTCTCGAGGGACGCCGGGTGCGTTACCCCGGCTGGCAACTGGACCGCTTCTTCCTGCCCGCGTCCGGCGACGAAGAGGCCAATCTGCAGGTGTTCGTGGCGCCCGATCACGCCTTCGATGCGCTGGCTGCGCACCTGCGCTCGGCAAGGAGCAGCATTTGCCTTGCCGGCTACACCTTTGAGAATGCGCCGCTCGGTGACATCCTGGCCGAGCAAGCGCGGCAAGGGGTTGCGGTCACGATGCTGCTGGAGGGCGCGCCACCCGGCGGCGTCACTGTTCAGCAGCGGTGGATCGTTGGTCGCATTGCCGAGGCCGGGGGACGGGTATTCTACATGCGTGCGAATGACAGTGCGGACATCCACGACCGCTACCTGTACGGGCACGCCAAGTTGTGGCTGCTCGACGACCACCTGGCCCTGATCGGCACGGAGAATCCCAGTCCGGATTCATTTCCGAACGATGATAAGTCCGACGGCACGCTGGGCCGTCGCGGCGTCTACCTGGCAACCGATGCGCCGCTCGTGGTGGCCCGCGTTCAGGAGGTAATGACCGCAGACCTGGACGCGGCCCATCGCGACATCTGGCCCTATGACGCCGCCGATCCCAAGCTAGGCGCGGCGCCGGCAGATTTCTCGCCCATCCTGGTCAGCGGCGGTGATCGTTACGCGGTGCGGTTTCCCGAGCCGCTATCGGTTCGGGGTCGCTTTCACTTCGAGCTCTGCCAGGCGCCGGAGCACTCGCTGCGAACGCGCGACTGCTTCCTGGGACTGGTAGGGCGCGCTGGCGCGGACGACCTGCTGCTGATCGAGCAACTTGATGAGCCTGCATTTTGGGGGCCCTCCACCAGCAACGTCGAGGCTGATCCTAATCCCCGGTTGCAGGCCTACATCGATGCCGCGCGCCGCGGCGCCCGTGTCCGGCTGCTCCTCGACGCCTTCTTCGACGACCTGGCGAGCTCACGGAGCAACCTGCGAACCGCGGAGTACCTGACCGCGATCGCGCGGACCGAGGGACTGGATCTCGAGGTCCGCCGCGCGAACCCGACCGGCCTGGGCCTCCACAACAAAATGGCCCTGGCGCAGATAGGCGGGCAAGGATGGGTGATGGCCGGCAGCCTGAACGGCGGCGAGGTCTCCGCCAAGCTCAACCGCGAAATATCACTGGTGGTCTCATCCAGCGAGGCGTTCTCGTACCTGGCAGAAGTGTTCTGGCACGATTGGAATGCAGCGATTCCAGGCTCGACATCGTAAAGTAACTTCTGTCGCTTACGATTCTCCAGGTTTGACAGGCAGCGTCCACCCCATCTATACTTGGGCTCACCCTGCTTCTCCCGGAGCAATCCAGGGCCGGGTCGGAACCGTGAAAGGCCAGGTAGTGGTACGCTGATGGTGAACAGATCAGAATGAACGATCTAAAGAAAACCCTCTTGATTGCCTGCGGGACGCTGTGCGTGGCCTTGGGCGTCGTCGGCATATTCTTCCCCGTGCTGCCGACCACGCCGTTTCTGCTGCTGGCTGCCGTCTGCTATGCGCGCAGCTCAGAGCGGTTCTATCACTGGTTGTTGACCAACCGCTGGCTGGGTGAGTACATCCGCAACTACCGCGAGGGAAGAGGCATAGCCCTCAAGCAGAAGGTGTTGACCATCACACTACTGTGGCTGTCGATCGGCTATGCAGCGATTTTCGTGGCGCCGATCTGGTGGGTGAGACTGATCCTGTTCGGCATTGCAGCCGGCGTTACGATTCACCTTGTAAGGACAAAGACCTACAGGCCAGAGCCACAGGTGACTCGCTCGCCCGGCGAACACCCCCCCCTGCCGGAACCGCCCGGGCACCTGAAGCAAAACGCCCTGCCCGACAACTGATAAGCCTTGCACATCACCCGAGCGCTGGACGGGTCGGACCATCCGACCTGACCGCCCGGCGCCCCAACTTCCCAGCGTTCTTTCGTTGACGGCCTCCCGGCCCCATGATATACTCCACAGTTGCCGGGCAAGTGACGCCCACCGGCCCGTCGTGAGAAGAGATGCGCATTCTGACGGTCAGTGACAAGGTCGAGCCGGTTCTCTACGGCCCGTATATACGCGAGCGGGTGGGGAAGATCGATCTGATCCTGGCCTGCGGTGACTTGCCGTATTATTACCTGGAGTACATCGTCGGGCTGCTGGACGTCCCATTGTACTATGTCCACGGCAATCACGACAGGGTAATCCCGCAGAACAATCCTGATGGGACCCCGGCGCATAACTCGATCAGTTGGGCGACCAATCTGCACGTGCGGCGGAGCGAACACGACGGGCTGCTGTTGGCCGGCCTTGAGGGTTGCCGGCGCTACTCGCCAGATCGACCGTTCCAGTACACGGAAGGCGAAGTTCGGCTGCAGGTCGCGCAGCTGGGCCTGAAGCTGATGCTGAACAGACTGCGCATCGGGCGTTACCTGGATATCCTGATCACACATGCACCCCCACGCGGAATCCACGATGATGAGGACATCCCGCACCAGGGGTTCGAGAGTTATCTGCAATTGATGCGGCGGTATCAGCCGCTGCTGTTGATTCACGGGCACCAGCACGTCTACAACCGGAGCACGATAGTTGAGACGGTCTACGGGACGACGCGGGTGCTCAATACCTACGGGTATCGAGTCATTGAGCTGGAGCGAACCGGCACCGGGTGGAAGCTCGCCAGCAGCAGCCGGTAAGCTACATCCTTCGCCTGCGCACGGTTGATGAGGATGCGGCTTGCGAGTTAGGTGGCCCCGCCCGGTATGTTGAGATGGAAGTGGGATGAAGACAATCGCGGTTTTCGGCAGTTCTCGGCGCGAAGCGGACAGCCCGTTCTGGGCCGAAGCGTACGAGCTCGGCCGGGGCCTGGCGGCTGCCGGTTACACCGTCCTCTCAGGCGGGTACGGCGGCAGCATGGCTGCGGTGAGCCGCGGCGCGGCCGAGGCCGGCGGGCAGGCCGTCGGCGTGACCTGTGCGATCTTTGATCCCCGGCCTTGCAACGAATGGGTAATCGAGGAGATCAAGGCGCCGTCGCTGCTCGAACGGCTCAAGACCATGGTCGAGACCGCGGATGGCTTCGTAGCCGTGCGCGGCGGCATCGGCACCCTGTCAGAGGTGACGCTGGTGTGGAGCTTGCTGCAAACGCGCTCATTGAACGGCAAACCGCTGGTCCTGCTTGGTGCGGAATGGCGTCCGCTTGTGGCTGCACTGGCCGCGCATACGGACCTCGGCGCATCGATTGCCGGTCTCGCCAGGATTGTCGATACGCCGGCAGAAGTTGTACCAGCTCTCAACGCACCCCCAACACCTCCTGGCCCTCCGCCCCTCGGGTAACCGGCCCAGGGCAGGAGGGCTTCACAGCCAGGTAGCCGGTGACCAGATCGCAAGCTGCGGCGCGCGCCGCAGCACACCATGATTCCAATCCCAGGCATGGGTTTCGAGGATAGGAGTAGTTCTGATGGCAGAAAAGGGCGTAACACCGCGCAGTGAGGATTACTCGCGCTGGTATACTGATGTGGTGCAGAAGGCAGAACTGGCGGATTACTCGCCGGTCAGAGGCTGCATGGTCATCCGGCCGTACGGCTATACCCTGTGGGAGAACATCCACGACGGACTCGACCGGCGGTTCAAGGAAACGGGACACGTGAATGCGTATTTCCCGTTGTTCATTCCGATGAGCTTCCTTCAAAAGGAAGCGGAGCATGTCGAAGGCTTCGCGCCGGAGCTGGCAATCGTCACGCACGGCGGCGGCAAGGAGCTGGATGAGCCGCTGGTGGTCAGGCCGACCTCCGAGACGATCATCGGGCACATGTACAGCCAGTGGATCCGCTCGTATCGCGACCTGCCGGTGCTGATCAACCAGTGGGCCAATGTGGTGCGCTGGGAGATGCGGACGCGGCTGTTCCTGCGAACGACGGAATTTCTGTGGCAGGAAGGCCACACCGCGCATGCCACCGAGCAGGAAGCCGTCGAAGAGACGATCCGCATGTTGGGGGTCTACACCGATTTTGCGGTCAACGACGCGGCCATCCCGGTCATACAGGGCAGGAAGAGCGAGCGGGAGAAGTTCGCGGGCGCCATCGACAGCTACACGATCGAGGCAATGACCGGTAATGGTTGGGCACTGCAGTCCGGCACCAGCCACTTCATGGGCCAGAACTTCGCGAAAGCATTCGACATCAAGTTCCTCAACCAGTCCAACGAGCTGGACTACGCGTGGACCACAAGCTGGGGCGTCAGCACCCGCATGGTGGGCTCCATCATCATGGCGCATGGCGATGACCAGGGCCTGATACTGCCCCCGCGGCTTGCGCCGTTCCAGGCGGTGATCGTGCCGATATGGCGCAAGGAAGTAGAACGCCCATCGGTGGTCGAATACGCCGGCCGCGTCGCCGATACGCTCAAGGCCGCAGGGGTGCGCGTCAAGCTGGACAACCGCGATGAACTCAGCGCCGGCTTCAAGTTCAACGACTGGGAAATGCGCGGAGTGCCGCTCCGCATCGAGATCGGGCCGCGCGACGTGGAGCAGAACGCGGTCGTGCTCGCTCGCCGCGATCTGCCGGGCAAGGAAGGCAAGACGTTCGGTGTGCCGTTGGATGGCGTCGCAGAGGCGACGAAGGATATGCTTACGACGATCCAGGCGGCCATCCTACAGCGCGCGACGGTCTTCCGCGATGCAAACACCCACACTGCCCGGAACTATGATGAGTTCAAGCAGATTCTCGAGGGCGGGGCGGGCTTCATTCGCGTCCACTGGGCAGGCGCCAGCGAGGATGAAGACCGCATCAAGGAAGAGACAAAGGCGACGATTCGCTGCTTCCCGTTTGACAAACCGGAAGGCGAAGGAGTCTGTTTCTACACCGGCAAACGGACAGACCGCGTGGCGGTCTTTGCACGCGCATACTAAGGATGCGCCGGGTCGCAGGATGGCAACGACGCGTTCTCATTGGCCGCCCAAATGGCCAGATGTAACCGATCCCATGGTGTTGGATGCCATGGCCACGGTGCCCCGGCATCTGTTTGTCCCGGAAGAATTCCAGGACTCCGCCTATGAGGACGCGCCGCTGCCGATCGGCCTGAACCAGACGATCTCGCAGCCGTATATCGTCGCGCTGATGACGCAGGCATTGCGCCTGACCGAGGACAGCCGCGTGCTGGAGGTCGGCACAGGATCGGGATACCAGGCCGCTGTGCTGGCACACATCACGCCGCATGTCTGGAGCATCGAGAGATTTCCCCAGTTAGCCGATGCCGCGCGCGCGCGGCTGGACCGGCTGGGCTATCCGGTGGTGGTGCAGACAGGCGATGGCTGGCTGGGATGGCCGGAGCATGCGCCCTATGACGCAATCGTCGTGACTGCCGCGGCTGCCGAGGTCCCCCCGGCGCTCGTCCAGCAACTGAAGCCGTGCGGCCGCCTGGTCATTCCGGTCGGCGCGGCACCGTGGGACCAGGTATTATGGTGCATCGAAAAGGATGAAGCCGGCATGCTGCATGCCAGGCGACTGGGCGACGTGCGCTTCGTGGTCCTGGCAAAGCCACACGCACCGGCGCCGGATGACCCTGAGTTGGCCGCGATTCGCGCTGAATTGCGCGCCTTGCTGCGGCGCTAAACTCCAATGGAGGATTGCACATCCATGCGTACTGTGATCACCGGGCACAACGGTCAGCTCGGCCGCCAGCTTCTCTCCGCGTTTGGGGCGCATGATGTGCTTCCGCTCGACCTGCCGGACGACGATATCACAGATCCTGCCGTGATAGAGCGCATCGCACGATTTGCGCCCCAGCTGATCGTCCATGGTGCGGCGTTCACCGATGTGGACGGCGCGGAAAAAGACCCGGAACTGGCATACCGGATCAACGCTTTCGGAACGCAGAACCTGGCGCTGGCCGCTCAACGGACCGGAGCGGCCATGATGCACATCAGCACCAACGAGGTGTTCGACGGCTTGCAGCGCGAGTTGTACCGCGAGTGGGACCCGCCGAACCCAATGAGCACGTACGCGCGAAGCAAGGCAGCCGGCGAGCATATCGTGCGCGATCTGCTGCGGCAATTCTACATCGTGCGCGTGGCGTGGCTGTTCGGCCCGGGCGGCAACAACTTCATCACCAAGATCCTCGCGGGTGCGGAGAAATACGGCGCGCTTCGCGTCGCAGCCGACGAATTCGGCAATCCGACGTACGCGCCGGACGCAGCCACCGCGATGGCTCGCCTGGCCGAGACCGGCCATTTCGGCATCTTTCACCTCACCAACAGCGGGTTCTGTTCGCGTTATGAGTTTGCGCGTGAAATCATGCGACTGGCGGGCAAGCCGGACCTGCCGATTACGCCGATCCTCAGCGCCGATTGGCCGCGACCGTCGAAGCCGCCCTTGCACGCCGTGCTGGCCAACACGGCAGCAGCCAACCTCGGCATCACTCTCCGGCCCTGGCCAGCCGCCCTGGCCGACTATATCGCATCCATGAAGCTTGCCGCATGACCCGGGTCAGCGTTATCATTCCGAACTACAACGGCCGGCGATTTCTTGACACATGCCTGGGTGCGCTGCTGCGCCAGACCTATGCGCAGGAGCTCATCGAGGTCATCCTGGTCGATGACGCGTCCACAGATGACTCGGTCGCTTACGTGCGCGAGCACTATTCCCAGGTCAAGATCGTCGAGTTGGCCCGCAACAGCGGGCTGGCTGCGGGCTGCAATGCGGGCGCGCGAGCAGCAGACGGCGATCTGCTCGTGATGCTCAACAATGATACAGAGCCTGAGCCCGGCTGGCTCGCGGCCCTGACCGGCGTGGCCGAAGCGCATCCCCATGTGGGAGCGGTAGCAAGCAAGATGCTGCTCTTTGACCGCCGCGACACGCTGCACAACGCGGGCGATGTCATGGGCGCAGACGGCATTCCGCGCAACCGGGGCGTCTGGGAGGTCGACCGCGGGCAGTACGATGACCGTGCCGAAGTTTTCGGCGGCTGCGGCGGCGGTGTGGCCTACCGGCGGGAAGCATGGGAGACGGCGGGCGGTTTCGACGAGCGGCTTTTCATGTACCTGGAAGATGTGGACCTGGCATGGCGACTTCAATTATTGGGGTGGCAGGCCCGATTCGCGCCCGCAGCGCGGCTCTACCATCACTTGAGCGCAACGGGCGGCGGCACGCTGGCGAGTTACTATACGGGCCGCAACACCGTGTGGGTCATCGCCAAGGACATGCCCGGTGCGTTGATTCGACGGCACTTTGGACGTATTATTAGGGCGCAATGGCGCGTGACACGCGATGCACTGGCCGCGTGGCGCGGCGCTGCAGCACGCGCCCGCTTGCGCGGACAGATGGCGGGCCTGCTCGGCCTGCCACGCGTTTTAGCCTGGCGACGGATGGTTCAGCAGACACGCCAGGTTTCGATCGATGTACTGGATGCAATGTTGCTTCGTGACTAAAGGAGTCAATCATGACCTTGATCGAAAAACTCGGCAGCTTCTACCTGGGGAAAGAATACGACCTGGCAAACCGGAAATTATTGGACACACCGGTCAACTATGATGCCCGAGACCTGACAACGCATGCCGTCTGTGTCGGGATGACGGGCAGCGGCAAAACCGGTTTGTGCCTGGATCTGCTGGAGGAGGCAGCGCTGGACAACGTGCCTGCCCTGCTCATCGATCCGAAAGGCGACATCACGAACCTCCTGCTCACCTTCCCGGACCTGTTGCCCGAGGATTTCCTGCCGTGGATCAACGTGGACGATGCGCGGCGCAAGGGGCTCACGCCTGAGGAGTTCGCGGCCACACAAGCCAAGCTGTGGAGCGAAGGCCTGGCGAGCTGGGATCAGAGCGGAGATCGCATTCGAACGCTGAAGTCTTCGGCGGATTTCGCAATCTACACCCCAGGCTCCGAAGCCGGCCTGCCGATCAGCATCATAAGCAGCTTCAACTCTCCCGGGCTGGACTGGGACACTGAGAGCGAGACGCTCCGCGAGCGCATCCAGGGTACAGTGTCTGCCTTGCTCGGGCTGGCCGGCATCGAAGCAGACCCCGTGCGCAGCAGAGAGCACATCCTCCTCTCCACCCTGCTCGAAGATGCCTGGCGCCGGAACGAAGCCATGGACCTGGCCAAGTTGATTGCGAGCGTCCAAAAGCCGCCCTTCCAGCAGGTCGGCGTGCTCAACCTAGAAGCCTTCTTCCCCGAAAAGGATCGCTTTGGGTTGGCGATGGCGCTCAACAACATCATTGCCTCGCCGAGTTTTGCCGCCTGGCTCAAGGGCGACCCGCTGGACATCCCCAGTCTGCTCTACACTCCCGAGGGCAAGCCGCGGCACAGCATCTTCTATATCGCGCACCTCAGCGAGGCGGAGCGCATGTTCTTCGTGACCATCCTGCTTGAAACCTTCATCAGTTGGATGCGCAGCCAGCCGGGCACGACCTCCCTGCGCGCCCTGGTGTACATGGATGAGGTGTTCGGCTACTTCCCGCCATCAGCCAATCCGCCAAGCAAACGTCCGATGTTGACGCTGATGAAACAGGCACGTGCGTTCGGGTGCGGCATCATGCTCACGACCCAGAATCCCGTGGACCTGGATTACAAGGGTCTGACCAACGCGGGCACATGGTTCATCGGCAAGCTGCAGGCCGAGCGCGACAAAGCCCGGCTTCTGGCCGGCCTTGAAAGCGCGATGGCAGAGGCAGGCTCGCTCTCTGACACACGGGTTCTGGACAAGCTGATCTCATCGCTGGAGAGCCGGGTATTCCTGCTGCACAACGTCAATGAGGATGGGCCGGTGGTGTTCCAAACCCGCTGGGCGATGAGCTACCTGCGCGGACCACTCACCCGGCAGCAAGTGAAGCAATTGATGGCCGACCGCAAGCCGGCAGCACCTGCCGCACCGGCTCGCCGGACGGCCGGAGAATCCGCAGCAGCCGCCTCGACCGCAAGCACGGCCTTCGCTACCGAGGTCGCCGCGCCGGCATCCGTAACCGGCGCCGGTCCTGCGGGGTTTTCGAACATCCCTCCCGTGGCCCCTCCCGGCGTCAACCAGGTCTTCTTGCCCGTGACCATTCGCGAAAGCGAGTCGCTCCGCGTCCTGGAATCGAAGGTGGGTGGCCGCATCACCGCGACCAACCAGCAGCTGGTCTTCCAGCCCGCACTGGTCGGCCTGGCGAGCGTGGCGTTTGCCGACCGCAAGCTGGGCCTGGACGAGACGCAAGAACTGGCGTTGATGCTGCCCCTGGATCCCGATGCGCGCTCGGTCGACTGGCGCAACGCACAGCCGGTCGAGATCAGCGAACGCGAACTCGAGACCCAGCCCCCCAGGGATGCCCTGTTCGCTGGCGGCATCCCAGCCAGCGTCAGCGCGGCTCGCGGGTTGACTAAGATGGCCACGGACCTGACCGATCACCTGTATCGCAACCAGGCATTCACCCTGCTCTACAACCCTACGCTCAAGGTGTATGCGAATCCGGATGAGACCGAGCGCGATTTCCGGGCGCGCTGCCAGCTTGTTGCACGTGAGAAGCGCGATGCGCTGGTCGACGACATCCGGAAGAAATATGATGTAAAGCTGCAGCGCCTGGCTGACCGGAAGGCCAAACAAGAAGAAGACCTCGTCGACAGCAAGGCGCAGCTCACCGGCCGCGTGGGCGAGGAGATCCTCTCTGGCCTGGATAGCGTTGCGGGTCTGTTCGGCCTGTTCGGCCGGCGGAAGAGCGTCAGCAGCCTCTCTAAGGTGGCAACCAAGCGCCGCATCACGGCGAAGGCGCAGGCCGACATCGACAAGACCAAGGCGGAGATCGCGAGGCTCGAGGAGGACCTGGCCACCCTGCAGAGCGATATGGAAGCGGAGATGAGCGAGGCGACGGACGAGTGGACCCAGGCAGCCGAGCAGATCGAGGAAGTGAAGGTGACGCCGCGCAAGAGCGACATCGACGTTCACCTGGTCACGCTTGCCTGGATGCCGAGCTGGGAGGTCAGCTACCAGGACAGCCGCGGGTTGGCTCGCACGGACACCGTGCCCGCGTACTCGTATAACGCCTAACGAAGAGACTCCTGGGGTCTTTGTCTATCTCACAAAGACGAAGATCAGGTCGTTGACGTTGGTCTGGGTGGGCCCGGTGATCAACAGGTCGCCGAGCGCTCCCAGGCAGTGATAGCTGTCGTTGTTGTTCAGGGCCGCGCGGACATCGAGCTGCGCGGCCCGTGCGCGCTCCAGGCTGTCGCCCAGCGCGATGCCCCCGGCCGCATTCGTCGGGCCATCGGTCCCATCGGTGCCCAGGCTCACGACGGCGACCTCCACCCCCGGGGGCAGCTCATAGCTGCCCAACGCCAGGGCTGCGCTCAGAGCCAGTTCCTGATTCCGGCCTCCCAGCCCCGAACCGCGGATGGTCACCGTCGTTTCTCCGCCAAGAACCAGGCACGCAGGTATGGCAATGTCCGATTGCCCGGCCGCGATGCCCTGTGCCAGGCCGGCGACAGCGCGACCCACCTCGCGCGCTTCGCCCTGCACGAAGGTCGACAACAACATGCTGTGGTAGCCCAGGCGCTGTGCTTCGGCTGCGGCAGCCCGACCAGCGATCGCATTGTCGGCGATCACCACGTTGTTGACGCGCTCAAACAGGGGATCGCCTGGCTTCGGCGTGTCGGGGATTTCGCCCGCAAGACCCCGGTGCATATGGTCGACCACGCTCGCGGGGACCTGATCCGCGATGCCGTACTGCTGCAGCACGGCCCAGGCGCCGCCGAACGTGCTGCGATCTGGAACCGTGGGACCGGAGGCAATCGCATCCAGCGGAGTGCCGACCACGTCTGAGAGAATCAGTGTGGCCACCTGTGCCGGTGCGGCGAGCCGGGCGAGCTGACCTCCCTGTAACCGGGAGCAGTGCTTGCGCACAGCGTTGATCTCGGTGATATCTGCGCCCGAGCGGAGCAGCAGATCGGTCAACTTCTGATAGTCGCCGAGCGTGATGCCCTCGGCCGGCAGCGGCAGCAGAGCGGAGCCGCCGCCGGAGATCAGCACGATGACCAGGTCGTGTTCAGTCAGGCCCGTCAGGAGCCCGGCGATCCGCTCTGAGCCTGCCAGCCCGGCCGCGTCGGGGACAGGGTGACCTGCCTCGACAATATGGATCGGGCCGGTGTGCGCACGGGCGAGAGGGGTATCTGCCTCCCCGGCCGATCCGTAGCGTACGCGCCACCCACCCGCGGCCGCCGTGTGCCCGACCTTGACATTCACCGATCCGGCAGTGATGCGATCGCCCAGGACTTCGCAGGCGGCGGCAGCCATAGGCGTGCCTGCCTTCCCGCCACCAACAACCAGGACGCGATCAAGGCCAGCCAGGGCGTATTCATCCGAACCGGCGCGCAGCCGTTCACCCTCCAGCACCAGGTTCGCCAGGATTGCCTCGTGGGGATCGACAGCGCGAATCGCCGCGTCGAGCACTTCCAGGACATGCTGCCGAAGCATATTCTGCACTTCCTCAGATCTGGTTCGTGCGGTTCATGCTAGGGTTTTGCAATGACCGCGGCGCCGGTTGCGGTCACGGCATCACTCTCGCCCTTTACGACCGCCATGATTGCGGTCTGAATGCGTGCTGCAGCAGTGACATAGTCCGATCCTGCAGGCAGCGCACGCGCCGCGGCCAACTGCGTGTCCAGGAAATCCCGGTGAGGCCCGGCGGCAAACGTCTGCAGCGCTTCGGGTGACACGGGCAACCACCCTGCCGCAGTGGCCCAGGCGCCGGCGCGGCCGGGCTCAAGCAGCCAGGCAATCAAATCGGCCGTCGCACGCTGTCGCTGAGGATCGCTCGTCACCACCGCGAGGGCCCAGCCACCGGCTACCGGCGTTGCCGGCCCGGTCATGCCGGGCGCCGGTGCGAATCCCGCATTCAGCGTCCCACTCCCCGCCCGAAAACGCCTGGCACTGGTGTATGCCAGGGGCACGGTGCCTTGTGAGAAGATGCCCCACACAGCCTCGCCATCAGCCAACTCCAGTGCGCTCGGGGGGAGGAGACCAGCCTTCACGCCCTCCTCATAAAACCTGAGCAGGTTCAGCAGCGGCTCCTCCGCCAGGATGAGGCGACGGTCCGCCCCATACGCTGCACCGGCGGACAGATACTGGCCCAGGACCGCATGGGATAGATCTTCTGAGGGCCGGCCACTTGCGCTGCTCTGGGGCAAAGCCAGCGGAAACAGGTAAGGCGTCTGACGTGCCAGGAGGTCAGGCCATTGGCCCAGTGGCTCGACCACCTGCAACGGCAGGTAGGCCGCGTGATCGATATCGCTCAGGAACTGCACAGCGTAGAGCTGTCCACCGAACTGGCCGGCCTCGCTGGCGAACGCATACAGGCTGCCTGTGACAGTCTCATCCAGCAGGGGGACCAGGGGCTGCAAGACGCCTGCCGCGACCGCTTCCTCCAACTCGGCGACATCCAATGTGACGAGGTCGGGCAGGGCACTCGGAGCCACCGGAAGGGCCGTACGCAAGAGGTCCAGGAGCCCACCCTTGCCGTAGCGCACCTTCCGCTCCACCACCACGCGCACCTTGCCGTCCTGGGCCGCACTGAATTCGTCGAGTTGTTCGGCAAACAGGGGTCCGGCGGGCTGCGGAGCATCAAGACTGAGAAACTCCGGCGCCCACCACCTGAGGGTTAAGCCGTCATCCGCGACCTCGCTGGCCGAAGTGGGCGCGACCGTGGGTCTAGGCGTGCTGAGCACCGGCGTGGCAGTGCCCGTGGGCGCGGGCGTAGGTGTGGCCGGCGCTGCGCAGCCGGCCGCCCAAAGCGCGAGCAACACCGCCACGAACAGGCAGCCGGTCAAGAGTGCACGACGCAGAATCAAGTGATAGTCCATAGCAAGATTGTGCCCCAGATGCCCGGCACTTGGCAAGTAACAGCACCGCGCCCAGGCGCCGGGAAGTTGGCTGGTAACTGGCCTGCGCCCTGGATGCCGGGCACCTTAAGTACTGCCCGCCCTCACTGCGCGGCAAGGGCGGACGGCAAATACAGCCGGCTGACCGACTCGAAGACATGCAGCCGGACCGCGATGTCGAAGCTGGGCAGGTCCGGTGGGTCGAGCGGTTGAATCCGGACGATGCCGTTGTAAGTGGCCGGCACGAGCTCTCCCAACTCAGCCGTCAATGTGATAGTACTGGGCGCACTGTACAACGAGGTGCCTATGCTGGGCGCCACTGAAAGCCAGCTGGCGCCCAGCACCGTGGCCTGCCACGACACACCCCGGGTGCTGGGATTGGTGAGGGCGACGACGCGAGACTGAACCTCGTACGGTTCTCCCAGGACAAACGATTGGAGGCCGGCGTCCGTCGCTAGCCCTGGCGGATACGCCAGGCGTACGGCCCACCCGACGTTGAGCCGGCCGGAACCGAAATAGTCATTGCGGCCGGACGCATACGAGTATGGCTCGCCCGAGTACGGATCGGTGCCCACCTTGTCGGCTGTTGCTTTCAAAATGGCGGCCACTTCTTCAGCCGTGGCTGCGGGCCTGAGCGTCCAGACCAACGTGGCGGCAGCCGACACCATGGGAGCGCTCATCGACGTTCCGTACATATACCCATAGCCGGCGCGCGTGGTGCTCCACACCCGTTCGCCCGAGATCCCACCCGGGGCAGCCAGGCCGATGTACGGTTTGTAGCCCGAATAAATGGTCCCGCGATCGAGGTGATCGCTGGCCGAAACCGCCAACACGCCAGGATAGGCGGCCGGGTACATGTCCGGGTTGACAAGGCCGCCGCAGTTGCCCGGATTCTGTGCACAGTTCCCTGCAGCAGCCACAATGAGGATCCCCTGCTCCACCATGTCGGCCGCAGCGATTCGCAGCGTCTCGCTCGGCGCGTAGCCGGCCAGGCTCAAATTGATCACCTGGGCGTTGCTGTTGGCCGCCTCATACATGGCCAATGCGATGGCGCCGTAGCTCCCCGTGCGCTGGCTGTTTAGAACCTTCATCGGCAGGATCTGCACGTTTGGCGCCAGTCCCGCCACCCCCAAGCCATTGTCGAAGCCCGCGGCAATGATGCCGGTGACGTGTGTCCCGTGACCTTCCTGGTCATCGTCCTCAGGGCCATCAATATCAGGATTGTTCACATAATCCTTGCCCGGCAACAACTTTTCGTAGAACTCCGGATGGCTTTGTGCTACCCCTGTGTCGAGGACCGCCACGACAAAGGAGAGGCTCCCGCTCGTCGCGGCCCACGCCATGGGCGCGTTCACCTTCTCCATGTGCCACTGCCGGTAATAGTCGGGATCGTTGGGGATATAGGTGTCTGCAGCCGCGTAAGCGTAATAGTTCGGCTCAGCGTAGCGCACCCATGGCAACTTCTGCAGCCGCGCGATCTCCGCCGCCTCTGCGCCAGCCCGCACGGACAGCCGCGCCATGCCGTATTCGGGTGCAGCATCGAGCACCGACAGTCCTGTCAGGCTACCGATCGCGGCGACGGCACTCTGCCGCACAGGGTCGCTCTGGTCCGGCGCCAGCGAACCTTTCTGGCGCTGCACCACGGGCAAGGGACCTTGCCCCGGCTCCCAGCCAATCAGCACTTCGCCCGGTGCAAACTCGTAGCCATATGTCTGCGCCTGAACAGGTGCGGTCGGGGGAACGAACGTGAAAACCAGTACGAGTAGTGCCAGGAAAACGCAAGCAGGGGTCTGCCGCGCCCAAGCGATGCGCATCATGGAAAACCTCTTTCGCAGCATAGAAGCGTTATCCTATTCGTGACGCCGCGGAGGCGCCAAAAGCTCCGCCGCCACCAATGAAACAGCCGCGTGCGAATGGCACGCGGCTGCCGGTCAATGAGAAACTGACCGCTCAGTTCGCGAGTTCTTCCGTCGTTGCGCTCAGCAGCGGCGGCGTCTCGACGACCTTGGCGGCGTGCTCTACCTTGAGCTCCAGCTCGTTCTTGGGCCCAAGCGTAATCTTCACCCGGCTGCCCGGTTGAACCTCGCCGCTCAACAAGGCCTCGCTCAGGCGATCTTCCAGCTTGTCCTGGATCAAGCGGCGGAGCGGCCGCGCGCCATACTCGACATCATACCCTTCATCCGCAAGGTAAGCCTTCACCTCATCGGCGATATCCAGCGTGACGTTCTGCTCGATCAACTGCTCGTTGACCCGGTGCAACTCCAGCCCGACGATCTCACCGATCTGCTCCTTGGTCAGGCTGCGGAACACCATGGTGCCGTCGAGACGGTTGAGGAACTCCGGCCGGAAGGTTCGCTTCAGCGCCTCCGTGACGCGGTCCCGCATCACCTGGTATTCGTCTTCCTGCCGCGCGGCATCGTCCCGGCTGGTCGCGAACCCCAATGCACCGCCGTGCTTGATCAGGTTGGCTCCCACGTTCGAGGTCATGATCAGGATAGCGTTGCGGAAGTCGATCCGCCGGCCCTTCGCGTCGGACAGACTGCCATCTTCCATGATCTGCAGGAGCATGTTAAAGACCTCCGGGTGGGCCTTTTCGATCTCATCCAGCAGAACCACCGAGTAGGGCCTCCGGCGTACGGCCTCGCTGAGCTGACCACCCTCTTCATAGCCCACGTAGCCGGGCGGTGCACCGACCAGGCGGCTGACGTTGTGCCGTTCCATGAATTCGCTCATGTCGAGCTTGATGAGCGCATCTTCGGAGCCGAACAAGAACTCCGCCAGGCTCTTCGCCAGCAGCGTCTTGCCGACGCCCGTGGGCCCCAGGAACATGAAGGTGCCGATGGGTCGCCTGGGATCCTTCAGCCCGGTGCGCGCGCGGCGCACCGCCCTGGCGATCGCAGTGACCGGCTCATCCTGGCCAACCACCCGCTTGTGCAGGTAGTCCTCCATTTCCAGGAGGCGGGCAGTTTCTTCGCCCACCAAGCGGATCATGGGAATGCCCGTCCACATGCCGACAACCTCTGCGATGTCGTCCTCGCTGACCAGCGGCTGCGGTGCGGCGTCCTCCCAGCCCTTACGAAGCTGTTCGAGCTTCCGTTCGAGCTCGATCTCGTGATGGCGCAGGTCCAGCGCATCGTCGAAGCGCTTGGCCTCGACGGCCTCTTCCTTGGCCTTCTGCGTCGTCTTGAGCTCGCGGAACGTGTCGCGCAGGGTGTTGGCGTAAGGCAGCTTATACATGCGGACCCGGCTGGCTGCCTCGTCCATCAGATCGATGGCCTTGTCGGGAAGGAACCGGTCTGGCACGTAGCGGGCCGACAGGCGGGCCGCGGCCTGCAGGGCATCATCCCCGATCCTGAGCTGGTGGTGCGCCTCGTACATCTTACGCACCCCCTTGAGAATTTCAATGGTCTGCTCGATCGTCGGTTCATCGACCAACACGGGCTGGAAGCGACGCTCGAGCGCAGCGTCGCCTTCGATGTACTTCCTGTACTCGTCCAGGGTGGTGGCGCCGATGCACTGGAGCTCACCGCGCGCGAGCGCGGGCTTGAGCAGGTTGGCCGCGTCCACACTGCTGCCGGCCGAGCCTGCACCTACCAGCATGTGCACCTCGTCGATGAAGAGGATCGCGTCCGAATTGGTGATCTCCTCGATCACCTTCTTCATACGCTCCTCAAACTGGCCGCGATACATGGTACCCGCGACCAGGGAGCCGACATCGAGCATCAGCACGCGCTTGTCGATGAGCGTTTCGGGCACGTCGCCGTCGATGATACGCTGCGCCAGGCCCTCGACAATGGCCGTCTTGCCCACGCCGGGTTCGCCAATGAGCGCAGGGTTATTCTTGGTGCGGCGGCTCAGGATCTGGATGACCCGCTCGATCTCCTTTTGGCGGCCGATCACCGGATCCAGCTTGCCCTCCTCGGCGCGCGCGGTCAGGTCAAACCCCAACTGATCGGTGAGGGGAGTGTTGCTCTCGCGCTTCTTGGTCGACTTCTCCTGGATCTGGTTCTCGAGAATCGTGCGCGTGGCCAGCTCCCGAACCCTGCTCAGGCTCGCGCCCACGCTCCGCAGAACCTCAGCCGCGATGCCCTCATCCTCACGCACCAGGCCGAGCAGCAGGTGTTCAGTTCCGATGTAAGGATGGCCCATCTGGCGAGCTTCTTCGACGGCCAACTCGATCACGCGCTTGGTGCGCGGGGTCAACGTCGGCTTGCCGAAGGGCGGCCGCGGATTGCGAGGCGCCATGCGCTCCACCTGGCGAACGACTTCCGCCGGGGTGGCACCGACTTCCCGCAGGACCCTGGATGCGAGCCCATTCTCTTCTTTGGCCAGGCCCAACAGCAAATGCTCCGTGCCTACATAGTTGTGATTGAGGCGCAAAGCCTCTTCCTGAGCTATCTGCAGCACCTGGCGTGCATGCTTGGTGAATCGATCTAGTTTGTCCGCCATTGTTCCCATCCTTCACGCAGCGCTTGTGCGCTGTCCATCACACGATACGCCCTAGCCCGCTCCTGAAAAGCACATCGGTGCACTATAAATTATAGCACAGACGAATAAGGGCGTCGTAAGCCGGGTTCCTTTGGCCCGGCCCCGCACAGGACACCAACGAGCTCCAACACCACAACAAAAAAGGCGGAGGACACCTCGTGCCTCCGCCTCATCGGGTAGCAGGTTATTGCAGCCGGGCTGTCCCCAGGCAGCTACATCTCCTCGACCGGAAGCTCCTCCGATACCGCATCTTCAGGCGCCTGCTCGTCTTCCTCGTCAGAATCCTCAGCCTGCCAGTCGACGTACGCGTCTTCGGAGGCCTGGCGCAGGCTCAAACCAATGCGCCGGTGCTGGGGATCGATGCGAATCACCCGGACCTGCACCTCATCGCCTTCCTGCACGATCTCCTTGGGGTGATTGATGCGATGATCCGCCATCTCGGAGATGTGGATCAGCCCCTCGATGGCATCGTCCATCCTGGCGAACGCGCCGAACGCGGCGAGCCGGGTGATCTGCGCGGTGAGGACCTGGCCGACTTCATACCGGTCCTCCACTACGGTCCACGGTTCCGGGCTAAGGCGGCGCAGGCTCAGGCCGATACGCTTACGCTCTTCGTCCACGTTCATCACGTAGACCTCGACCTCCTGGCCAACCCGGAGGACATCGCGTGGATGCTCCACACGGTGCCACGCCAGCTCGGAGAGGTGGATCAGGCCGTCCGCACCGCCGAGATCGACGAACGCGCCGAAGTCCGCGATGCTGGTGACGATGCCTTTGAGGACATCGCCTTTGTTAAGGGTCGACAGCAGCCGGTCCTTCTGGTTCTTACGCCAGTCGCGCATGGCAGCTCGCTCGGAGAGGATGAGCCTGTTGCGCACCCGATCCAACTCCACCACCTTCAGTTGCATCGACTGGCCCACCAGCCGGGCCCACCGCTGCTCCGGGTCGCCTTCCCCATCCTGCTGCGCCTGCCAGCGAGCAGAGAGCTGGGAGGCCGGGACAAAGCCCCGCACACGCCCCACCCGGACGATGACGCCACCGCGGTTGAAGCCGGTGACCACACCTTCAAAGACGT
>CAYLZG010000025.1:0-2016 GCA_964387985.1 uncultured Anaerolineales bacterium
TTGATGATGCGCAAGCCACCGGTCCCCGCAGTAACATAGGCGTAGTTTCCTGCCACCGAGACACTCGTCACGACGCCTGGAAAGACCTCTGTCTGCGCAACAACGGTGGGATTAGCTGGGTCGGAGATATTGACAACCACCATCCGAGGACCGACGCCGATATAGGCATAGTTGCCCTGAACCGCCACGCCATAGGTGATCCCGCCGACCTGCGCGGGACTCGGCTTCTCAGCAAGCAAACTCGCCGGGCTCAACGTCAAGACAAGACTGAAGATGAGGATGAAAAGGCTAATGTATCGTGTCTTCATAGTCATGGATCCCTTTCTACTTATTTTGGAATGACGCCAGATGTGGATCTGCAGTGTCAACCGCGGAGGCAGCGCGAGCGCGCCACCACTTTGCTACCTCCTTCGGCAGAGCATGCCAGTATCCATCTCTCTTGCTCATAGCCCGCAGGAAGTCAGTGTACGCCTTCCGGGTCGCCTGATCGAACAGGTAATCAGGGTGTGAGTTCAGCAAGACCATCCCGTGATATGTCTCGATGAAGTCTACCTTTTCGAGCCAAAGCCGCGGAGTCGTTTCGCCCAGCACCTTCGTCAAAGTATAATCCTGCATCAGCGTGTAGGGCAATTCCACGAATCTGCCGAGGATGAAGGGCCAGATGCTCATCGTACCGCCGGGCATCGGCTCGTAGGGATCGGTATCGAAGAAGGATAGGTCGTACTCGACCTCCAGCGCCTGCATCCATTCCGGGTTCCGCATCGTGAGTGGCGTGCGGAGACCCACTGCGTCGAGTTGTTTCAGCGAGCGGTTGATACGCTCAGCACGGCGCATGAACTCAGAATGAGAGTCGAAGAGCTTGCCGTCGTGCTTCAGACCGTGAACGCCGATCTCAAACCCGCGCTCTTGCAGTTCGCGGATCAATTTGTGGTCGAGGGGATATCGTTCCAATACGAAATTGAAGGATGAGCGAAAGCCAAAGCTTTCGTCGAGCTCAGCAATCGCCCTCACCCTCTCTTGGCCTTCTTTGCTTTCGACATCGTGCGTAAGGACGAACGCGTATTGGCGGTCATCTGGCCAGAATTGACGGTAAGCTATGGACGGCTGCTTTGTGACCGCCAGGAGCTGCCGCATGACTTCCCACTGGAAACGAGCATACCTGTCCTCAATGGGCCAATGGAGACCGTGATTGTTTCTGGCTATGGTGGTGTGGCCTTGCCGGGCAAGACATGTCAACCCGCGCGGCAGAAACGGCTTGAGGCGGTAGTACCAGCGTCTGGCCGGACTGAGCTGCCAGTGATCGGGACCGAACTGGCCCTCGCCCAGGATGAGGGCCAGCAGCGCGTCGACATCATCGGGCTGAGATCTCAGTTCCAAGACAGGCAGCGCCCTGCGAACAGCCTCGGCCCATTGCTCTTCGGGCCATTCAGGTTGGCATAGCCAGAAACGCGCAGGAGAATTGGAACTCCACAGGTTAGTCATCATCCGAAGTACCTATACACTAACTCGCCGGTCACCCGGCAGACCCACGCTGGCGAATGTTGGATGGCACTTTGCATAATGGGCATCAACCTGTCTGTTACAGAGCTCGAGGACTGAGGGGGCAGGCTGGAGTAGACCAGCGGCATCTCGTCCGCTCCCCAACCGCTCTTGAACGCCCGTAGCCCGGTATTGGCCAGATCGGTCTTGCCCATATCAAACAATGAATAGCCGTTCTCGCAGCCCCACTGGATCGCTGTCCAAAAGAGGAGATTGTTGGGCCGCAGATTCAGGCCATCTGCAGCAGATGCTCCGTACTTGTATGTCAGCGTGCGCTGCCAATGCAAGAACACAGCTCCTGCCAGGCACTCGTCGTCCTTGTACGCCAACAACACGAATCCCAACCCGTTTGCGATCAACTTGCTCCACAGCAAGTCGAAAAATCGCCACGGTTGGATCGGTACACCCTGACGACGCCTTGTTTCAAGGTGGAGGCGATAGAAGGCCTCGACGTGTTCTCGCTCATTGCCCCGTTCG
>CAYLZG010000025.1:2026-3941 GCA_964387985.1 uncultured Anaerolineales bacterium
TGTGCCACCTTGATGTTGCGTCGATGCGTGCTGTGAAAACGACCGGCTACTGAGCTGCTGTCAGGGTCCAGTGTGAGGGTGTGCAGGACATGCTCGGAATGTGATTTGACCGCGGTATGAGGAGGAAGCTCACAGCGGAGTTCGATCGGGGGCGCGTTTCCAGCCCCGTATGCCTGGATGAGGCTGTTGATGAGAGTGCTCTGTGCGTCGGGACTGCAGGTTAGAGGTGCGCAATAGTCCGAGAATGGCAGCGCAACCCAGCGACGACCCCCCAGCAGGCCAGGGACTTCCACCATTGGGATTCCAGCCTGAATGTGGCCGTCAGCATCCCTGACGGCCAGGACAAATGGACGATAGCCATAGCAGTCAGCGATAAGCTGTGTCCAGGCTGGATGGTGGAAGATTTGAGCTTGGGATTGTTCGGCTGCAAAGTTGTGCCACCGAGTGTCCGCGAGATCCAGGACATCTACTTCAGCGCCGAAGTTTTTCGTCGGGGTGTGTTCGCGCGCCGTCGAACCCGCTAATCCTTCATAGGAGCGGCTCATGAGCTCGGCCCTCAGACTCGCAGGTCCATCTTCCACCGGATAGTACTTCTTGCATCCGAGGCATTCAAATCCTTGCTCGTTGTGCGACAGGTGATCTCCGCACAAGGGGCACTGAAGCAGGTCCTCCAGCCCCGCGGCATCGATGAGGTCGGGGCGGTTCTGAGCAACTGCCCCGCAAAAGATCCATGGAGCGATCTTGCTGCGCCCCAGCCAACCTGCGAGCCGCTTGCCCGGCGGAATCCATTTTCCGAGTGGGCCGAGTTTCCCCGCAAGCCAGTCAAACACGCCGGCGCCGTAAGATCGGAGATCCGTGAAGTCTGCCTCCAGCAACATGCGATGAACCGCCTTGGGGTGGTGGCTGATCACC
This sequence comes from uncultured Anaerolineales bacterium, assembly GCA_964387985.1. Lineage (GTDB taxonomy): Bacteria > Chloroflexota > Anaerolineae > CG2-30-64-16 > CG2-30-64-16 > JALOOB01. The sequence continues at coordinate 2,939 of CAYLZG010000025.1, forward strand.
GTTGAGCCCACTCCCGCCGGCTCTGCGGAAAAGGGATTCTCGGTTGTCCTGCCTGCCAGCCACTTTATCGCGCGCTGCGCATTTCGCTTGTTGCAGTAGGTGAAAGCGAGCGTCCCGTTGCTGCAAAGCATGCGATGTAACTGCGCCAGGCAAGCCTGAGAGTCCGGGATGTGATGGAAGACCCGGACCATCAGGATAGTGTCGAAGGCTGCCGCCCGAAACGGCATATGGTTGACGTCAGCTGCAACGTAGATAGCTCGATCCTTCACCCTCTCGGCTGCCTGGCGGAGCAGCGACATAGAAGCATCCACCATGACCACCTGGGAAGCGATTCAAATAGCAGTCAGCCAATCGCCCGTAACCGCAGCCAACATCGATGATCCGGCGGCCTGAAACTGGGAGGAGTTCGCGCACAATGGCATGTTCAAGCTCGTCGAGTTTGCTTCTTTTCAAGCCGTCCCAGAAGTGTTTGTACTCTACTCCCTCGTAGAACCTGTACTGGTCCCTTTCGAGGTCGCTTTTCAATGGAGTTGCACGCATTCCGGCTCCTTCAAGGAGAGGTCTGTCCGATGAGCAGGAAGATCCTGTTCTCAGAGCAGTACTTTCCGCATTTTGCGGTGGACTCCGCTGTCGGCTTTGCGGAAGCACAGCACCGGTTCGGGCGCCCAGCGCGGAGAAAGTGCAGTGTAGATCACCCGCATCGTGTTCCGGAAGGCAAGGGCTTTTAGCTTCGATTTGGCGTATAAGGCCTGGTACTGTGTGCTGCCGGCCGGCAGAGGCAGATACACCGTGTCTGGAACAAACCCGAAGGCGCTCACAAATTCGAGCAGCGTACTATATGTGAAGTACCGCACATGTGCGTAGAATTCGTAGCGCTGGCGCACGGATCGAGACAGCGGATTGTGGAACGACCTGCCTGTCAGGACATACTGAGGAAAGAACGAAACGGAGGCGTAATTCGGCGACGAGATGTACAGGCGCCCATCCTTACTGAGTATTCGGT
>CAYLZG010000025.1:3951-4237 GCA_964387985.1 uncultured Anaerolineales bacterium
CAGGTGTTCGATCGTCGACAATGAGACGATGGCATCGAAGTGGCCATCCGGAAAGGGGTAGGGTTCATCGCTGTCGAGATCAAAGGACACGGTAGGCAATCCCATATTCTGCAGCAGCGTCAAGCATTTGGGGGTGATATCATTGCACAACAGCTCGTTCGAATAGTGCCCCCAAATTCTCTGGGCAACACAACCGACTCCCGCTGATGTGTCAAGGATCACCTTGTGCTGGCGATTCTCAAAGACCGCTGGAAAGACCCGGTGTCTCTCGTGAACACTTCCATAA
>CAYLZG010000025.1:4292-10503 GCA_964387985.1 uncultured Anaerolineales bacterium
CAGCAGCCCGCCTGATAAAGTCGTTGCATTCTCTAAAGAATGGTTTCAGATCTTTCATGTCGAAAACAGAAAACACGTGGGGATTGAGATAGGGTCTGGCATACTCACCCAGGGAATACTTTTCCACTTTCCGGTATCTCGCACCAAACACCGCATCCCGGGCGATGTCAATCCAGTAGACTCCGCTGCGATACCTCGCTGCGGATGGCAGCTTGCCCTGGACCAGATGCTGGTATTGCAGCCATGGGAAGTTGACGCCGCAGCGTACCGCCAGGAGAGTAGACCGGTTATGCCGGCCGTTCACCTCCATTAGTTTGTACACGCCATCCCTGGGATCTTTCTTGAACTCGGTGCATGAATACCCGTAAAACCCCAAAGCCCGAAGAATTTTCCGCCCAGGCTCGAGCACCTCCGGGATCTCTTTGCTCATGACGACGCGCGGGGCGCCGAATTCCGGCGGAGCCTTCCTCACCTGTTGTGCCGTAAACTCGACCAGGGGCTCATCATCCCAGAAATACGAATTGTAGTTGACAACGAGGGTGTCATCACCGGGGATGATCTCTTGCAGCATGACTTCAAGGCCGGCGTCCGTCGCCTGCTGGTATGTGGAGACCATCTGATCGAGGTTGTCAACGCGTACCATCTTGGTCCCGAAGTGAGCGAAAAAACGATGGCTTTCGCACGGTTTTACCAGGCATGGGAATTCGATGGTCCTACCGTATTGCTCTACATCCTCGGTGGACTCTGGGACCAGGGTTTTCGGGGCGGGCACGCCGGCAGCGCCGGCTGCTGCATAAGTATGCTTCTTGACAATGAACTTCTCGCTGATGTCCCAACCGGTGCACGCAACGATATAGTCACGCTCCAAGACTTGCTTGTGCCGGGACACCGCCCCAACTGTCTCATCGGAGGTCGGAATGAGAAGATTGCCTCCCAGGCGCGCGGCATGTCGCCCCAGCAGATCCACGAAGGCATCTTCCTCGCCCTCGGGGTGCGGCGCATAGATCGTCTCTGTGACGTATTTGGATGCGTAGCCCATGTCCTTCATGCGATCGTAACAGACCGCGACGATCGGGACGTTCATCATGCCAAGTGAGCGTCGCCAGGACAATGGCTGGCTTCAGTTGACTTCCGGACATATCACAGGCCCCCAAAACCTACGATTCGAACGCCGAGCTGATGCAGTCTCTCGGTCAAGCCGGGGTCGGCAAATACCTGGTACTCTTGTATGCGCGTTTCCTTTAGCGTGAGCATCAACCCTTGTTCGATCGCGGTCGCGGGATGGATGGTCAGCTCGGGGGCTCGTTTGATGGCATTCCATGGCAAGCGACTGATGGCTTCTTCGACATCAGGTCGACTCATGCCATAGCCTCGAGGGTAGACTTTGCCATCAGGCATGCGCATGCCCTGTGCTTCGGCTCGTCGAAACCAGTTGGCAAGCACGCGCCCCTTAGCCCAGAAACCGAGGTGACGCAGGTAGTAGCGAGCGGCGGTATCATTGCGAAACACCATGATGCGACGATGACAACGCATGGCCGGGATAGAAAGCTCCAGGCCCAGTGACACACAGGTCTGGAAAAGTCCCGGAAGCATGTGGATATCCTGATGCGTATTCCAAAATTCCGGCTGACCCGCTACCTCACACAGACGCTGATACTGAGCACGCAACTCGGCCTTGAGTTCGGGCTTGGCCACCTGGTTGGCCAACCATCTCTGCCGGAACTGGGATCTGGAATAGAAACTGCCGTTGCTATCGACCAGGGTGGGCACCGCCGATGGTGCGAGCACGGGCCGTCCCTGCGTCATCGTCCAGTGAATGCCGACGGACATTGTGGGAAAGGCAGCCCTCAGGTGGGATGCATCGCGATAGGCCGGCATATTGGTCATCACACAAGTGGAGCGCAGGGTTCCGGCCTCCAGACACGCATTGATTGCCCCATTGACCGAATCGCACAGGCCGTAGTCGTCGGCCGTCACTATGAGATCTCGATTCATGTTCCTCGCATGATCCTTCAGAATGCGGACGCTGCGCGTGTCTTTGCGCCGAGAGCGATGGCGTAGGCTCGAAAGAATTCCACCTGCTGGCTTTCCCACGTCAGACATTCCAGGACCCGTTTTCGTCCATATTGTCCCATCTGTCGCCGGCGCTCAGGGTCATCCAGAAGGGCAAGGATGGCCTGACCGAAAGCTTTTGCATCTCCGGGTTCGACGAAGACGGCCGCTTCTCGAGCTGTGTACTGCGTCTCGGGCAGCCGGTAAGCCACGACGGGCTTGCTCATGGCCATGTATTCCGCAACCTTAATGAAGGTCGAGCGCATGTTGAGTGGAGTTTTCGGCTCCGGCGACAGGAGCACATCGGCAGTGCACAGGTGCTGGCGCAGAAGCAGGTTGTCATGGATCATGCCGGTAAAAACCACCACATCTTCGAGCCCCCAGGCTGCCGCATCCGCCTGGGCCTTCGACCGGACAGCTCCATCTCCCATCAGCACAAAAAGGATGTCCCGGCGTCCCAACTCGTGGGTGATGTAATGGATCGACTGCATCACCTCAGTCACACCGTCTTCCGGTCCCATCACGCCGGCATACGCGGCCATGTAGGGAAAACCACGCTTCAAGTCCGGCACCGGGGCTACCGGTGCGAAATCTTCTCGTTTCGGTCCGTTGCGCACGACCACCACGCGTTCCGGCGGGACCTTCGCCCGATCCGTGGCCACACGGCGGTAGGACTCATTGGTGGAGATGACAACGTTGGCACTGCGTAGAGCTGTAAACTCCCCGACCAGGGCAAAGGCGCGGAGCACCCAGCGAACCGGTCCGCGAAATCGCCATTGTACTAGTTCGGGGAACAGGTCGTGATGATCGAACACTGCGCGTGCACCCAGCATCCGATATAACAGGGCAAGCGGCGCAAATAGATCGGGCGGATTGCAGAACTGAATTACATCAAAGTGGTCATCGCGCCACGCCTGCCAGGAAAGGCGAGAGATCCCCCAGATCGCGGTCAGATACTCGCGCAGGTAGTTCCATATGCCGCGCCGAGCAACCTTCAGCGGAAAGCGATACACTCTGATTCCCTCAAGAAGCTGCGGATTCCCGGTCTGCTGAGCAGATGTGACTTTGCCGCCCAGCATGAGTGGACACACCACGGCCACCTGCCAGCCTGCATCGCGCAAGGTGGTCGCCTCATACCACACACGCCTATCCAGGGGCACATAGCTATTTTCCTCGACGATGAGAACCTTCTTACCGCTTGTCATCTCGCCCCACAATTACTGCCCTCCATCTATACGATACTCGATCAGCGCGGGCTTAGGCCTCGAAAGGCGCTGGACGGTCGGCTGAAAGCCCCAGGAAGTGGCGAATCGCGCCAACTGTTCGCTCTGCAGCGCGGCCGTCTCCATAGGGATTCGCGGCATGCGCCATGCGTGCGTATTCGGCTGGATCATCAAGAAGGCGCTTCGCCGCAGCTACGATGTTCTCTCGGTCCGTTCCGACCAGGCGGGCTGTGCCCGCGGCAATGCCCTCTGGTCGTTCGGTAGTCTCCCGGATGACCAGCACCGGTTTGCCGAGAGCGGGCGCCTCTTCCTGGATGCCCCCCGAGTCGGTAATGATCAGATCGACGCGTCTGATTAGGTGGACGATATCGAGGTAGTCCAGCGGCTCGAGCAGCACAGCCCTCTCAACCCCGCCCAGAATCGACCAGGCAGTCTCACGCACGCGCGGGTTGAGATGAACCGGGAACACTATCTGCAGGTCATCACGACTCGTCAGCAGATCGGCCAGTGCACTGCAGATGGCATGCATCGGTGCACCATGGCTCTCGCGCCGGTGTGCTGTGACGAGAATCGTCCGGAGCGGCGGACCAAAATGCACGCTGCGCAGATTCGGGACCGTGAACTCATGCTCTCGGCTAGCTACCTCCAGCAGTGCATCGATGACCGTGTTGCCGGTAACCAGGATGCGCGACGGCGGCACCCCTTCAGCCAGCAGAGCCTGTTGTGAGGTTGCGGTCGGCGCGAGGCAGAGGTCAGCCAGAGCATCGAGCAGTCGCCGGTTGATTTCTTCCGGGTACGGATTGTACTTGTCACCTGTACGCAGTCCTGCTTCGATGTGGCCCACGGGCGTCCGCTGGTAGAACGCAGCCAGCCCTCCGGCGAAGGCTGTCGTTGTATCGCCTTGTACGAGCACGAGATCCGGCTTCTCTGAAGCCATGACGCGTTCCAGATTGGCCAGCGAACGCACGGTGACATCGGTGAGCGACTGGCCTGGCAGCATGATATCGAGATCGCAGTCCGGCGTGATGTGGAAGGTTTCGAGTACCTGGTCCAGCATCTCGCGATGCTGGCCTGTGACGACCACATAGGTGTCAATCTCGCCTTCGTGCTGCCGCAACCGGGCAATGATCGGCGCCATCTTGATGGCTTCGGGCCGCGTGCCAAAAATGACCATGACCTTTCGTCGGTTCACTTGGATCTCACGCCTTCCACGGCTTTTGCGCCAGAGTGTGCCTTGCCGGACCTGGCCAGGAAGGGATCCAACGCGCGGTAGATATCTTCCACGCGGCTGTCCCACGTGTTTGCCCGGGCCACCGCCAGACGCGCTTCGATGGCCTCCGGAGAGTGATCATTGAGCGCCTCCCGGATGAGCCGGACGAAGTCATCCCCGGTCTCGCCAATCCGAAGCACATGGCTGTAAGCACGCAATTCCGGCATGGCGGTTGCCACCACTGATCGCCCTGCGGCCAGGTACTCGTGCAGCTTGGTCGGGTATCCGGACAGCACATGCCCGACCAAACGATAGGGAATCAGGGCGGCGTCAAAAAACTGGAGATAATTGGCCAGTTCCGCAGGCTGCTTCAAACCGAGGAAATGGACATTCGGCAGTGCACGCAGATCGCGCACTTCTTCGGTGTTGGGTAACTCATCTGGGCCCACGAACACCAGTGAACACTCAGGATACTCTTTGGCCACCCGTTGCATCAACTCCACGTCGATCTGCCTGGCCAGGCGGCCAGCATAACCGATGATCGGACGCGGGATCTGGACGATATCAGCGGGAGCTGCCAGACCGGGAGTCAGCGCACGATTGAACAGATCGAAATCGACGGCATTCGGGATCCAGTGAGTGTTCGGATTGTAGGCGCTTCGCACCTTCACCTGTGCGCGTGAAGTGGCAAAGACGACATCAACCCGGCTACACAGATCAGCCTCGTATTGCTGGATCAAATCTTTGATGCGCCTGTTGGCGACGTAGTCGGCAAACTCGTCATAATTCAGATAACAGGACAGTTTCTCGCCGAACTTGCCTACCAATCCCACGTGATATGGGCCGTACAGCCACAGGATCGGGTTCTCGACATGCAAAGCCGCCATGGTGCGTTTCACATGCCGGTACATGATCTGGGCATTGGTGTTGACCACGAAAGGCATAGTGATTCGCAGCACCGATCGCGGCAGATATAGACGCGCATGCGGCAGTGTGGATGGGGTTGGAATCACAGTCAAATTGGGCTGCACCTCTTCGGTGCGAAGCCTGAAGAAGTTCGGCAGATTGTCCACCAGATCGTGCAGTGCTGTTACCTGCCCGTCATGGCCAGGGTCGAAGTAGAGCACCCGGTTCTGCTGCGCGATGCGCGACATGATCGACTGGGTGTCTTTCCACAACCCGTGCCAATCGCGCGGAGCAATGCATAGGATGGTCTCGTTTTGCATGGTTTATCCCTTGGGTTGATCGGCCGCGCTTGCGTTCAAGACCGCGGTCGGTTGTAGTCGATTGCCCAGGTCGTTGCGTAGCGCAGGATCGCGCCCTGATTTCAACAACGATCGCAGTCGTCCGAGCTGCTCACGCCTGAGGTAACGCACAACATCATCGGGGACGGCCTTCTCGTATCTTCTCACTGCGGCCCAGCTGTAGCCCGCCAGGTTGCTGAGAGCTCCGATTACCGGTGGATAGTTGCGCATTCGGAACGCACAGCTGGCAAGGTGGAAGAGTGGGTGATAACCGATGACATAGTGTTGGATGCCCTTGCGCAGATTACCCTTGATCAAGCTGGAGGTGGCAGTCCCTGTCGGGCGGTAGTGGTAAACCGGGAATTCCGGGAAAGATTCCACTTGCCAGCCATGCATCCGCGCCATTGTTTCAGCAACCGCATCGATGCCGCCATAGGGGAGCGGCCGGTACCCACCAATCTGCTCGAAGCACTGCCGGAGAA
>CAYLZG010000025.1:10555-16601 GCA_964387985.1 uncultured Anaerolineales bacterium
CGTGCGAGCCGTGTTCATTCGCTCGAAGCGGCCGCCACGCAAGTCAAATCGGGTGCCACCCGCTACCCCTAGTCGCTCGTTGTCTCGAAACCTGCCCAGAATGCCTTCATAGTATGTGGGCTCGAACGATAGGTCCGCGTCCAGGTTACCGATGAAGTCGAACTCCAACTCTTCTACCTGATGATAGCCGAGATTGAAAGCCCGTACTTTCGACCCGAAATTCCTTTTCGGGTCAGCTGCCCGACGCACCAGTTGGATGAAATCGTGCCGCGCCGTGTACCCCTCGACGATCTCCTCCGTTCGATCCACCGAGCCATCACTGACGATCACCCACCTTACGGGGCGGACCGTCTGCGTGATGACAGCCTGGATGGTCCTTTCGATATAGTCTTCTTCATCGCGGGTCGGCGTGATGAGAACGTACGAATTCATCTCGTGCCTTTCACTTTCTTTCCAATCGTCTGCACGGGACTACGCATTGCCTTGGCGTACGATTTCCTTGCGAGAACGCCGTCGTCTCATGACCAGACGGGGCGACAGTAGCTCAACGTCATCGCGGGTGATCGTAGACCATATTATGCTTAGCGCAACAAACGTGGCGACAATTCCGAACCGAGCCACGAATCCCTCTGGCTGCGCCCACCAAGTGATGGCTACCCCAAGCCATAGTAGGGCAGTCTGCTTGATGTAGGAGGCGGTGGAGACCATGATTTGGCTGCGGCGCAGCATCCAGACGGAAATCGGATTGGCCACATAGTAGGCTGCCAGCCGGCCCCAGGCGGGCCCCGCAAGGCCAATAAGCGGGATGAGTACCAGATCGCTAATGACGATCATGGCTTCGCGGATGGCGTTAGTGGTCAACGAGCGTCCCGGACGGCCGGCCGAAGTCAGCGAGTAGCCCATTAAGGTCACCAGTGAGTTCATCTGCAGACCGATCATAAGGAGGGCGAAGATCCAGCTGGCCCCCGCATACTTCTCCGAAAACAGTATGGTGACGATCTGCTTGCTGAAGACAACTGCAACTAAGGCAGAAACTGCAATGACAAACGATATCAAACGCAGCGAGCGATTGAGCAGACGCTGGGCCTCGCTTTTATCCTGTCCCGCCAGGAGCTCCGTCATTTTTGGGAAAAAGACCGCCGTGTATGCCTGCACGAGACGCTGCAGAGCATTGGGTATCCGGCTGGCCACGTCGAACAAGGCAACAGCGGAGGGACCCAGGAATGCGCCTACCAGCAGCACATCTACCCGACTGGAAACGAACCACAGCACGCGGTTCAGTTGCAGCGGAAAACCGAACCGCAGGACCTCACCGAGGATTTGTCTGCTCAACACGAATCGTCCGCGGCGCGGCATGACCATCAATTCATAAATCACGGCGGCGCCGAAGGAGATCGTCCAGGAGTAGATCAGGCCCTTCATGCCGAGGTGCAGAAGAAGCAGAAACGCCGATGACAGACCCAGTCGCAGAATACTGCGCACTCCATTCGCGACCGCCATGTGGTTGAAAGCCTGGTGGCCCTGGAGCATGGCTTGCAGCGCTTCGTCGAGGCTGACCACAATGAGCATCATCGGAATGTAGATGGCATAGTCAACAACAGCCATCGACGGATCCACCAGGAACATCGCAGCCGGTATGACCAGCACGATGACCGATACAAGGACGGCCACTGCCAGGCGGAAGGCCATAACGCTGCTCACCAGCGTTGACTGACGGGCGGGGTCAGCATTGACGAGCAACTGGGTGACGGCCGTGGTGGACCCGAAATCGGTGACCATCACCAGAAAACTCACGACGACGATCAGAAGCGCATAGATGCCGTAGCTTTCGGTGTCGAGCACCCGCACGGCGATCATGGTTTCCAGGAAAAGAAAGACGATGTTGAACGCCGTTCCTGCGCCTGTGAACATGACGCCCTTGAAGAAGCTCGGACCCCGAGTCGGTGGGGGTGACGGTTCTGGGGCGTGCTTTTCGGTGACTAGCGTCATCTGCGGCCTCTTGCAGATTGACGCAGGCTGAGCCGCGGGTCCTGCTTCAGGGTCTCACCTGTCCACCGGATACCGGGGAGTTGTTCCTTGCCGGACAAATGGATTACACTTCCGATCAGACCTACCATGAGCCCAATGACTCCGGTGCTTTCAGCCTTGATCATGTGGGCATGAAAGTAGCACCACACTACCACGCCGGCAAATCCGAGCCAGAGGCCCAAGACCACGCCTTTGTATGCAGAGTCAGGCATCCTTAAGTATGCTTTGAAGCCGGTCAACAGCGCCGCAGCGCAGAACCACAGAAGCGCAAGCAGGCCCGGCACGCCCATCTTGACGGCGATCGACATATAGCTGTTGTGCACGTAACGCGTGAAGCGGGAGACTTCGCCTGCGGCGAGACTGCCTCGGGTCCACCATCCAAGTGCCTCTCCCTTGAATGTGGTTAGGTTGCGATAACGATTGCCCAAACCCACACCAGTTAATGGCTGCTCACTGATCGCCAACGACGCTTTTTCGTTTTCGAAGGCGCGCCACAGTAACGAATCGGTCTCAGATGTTTGAGATGGGGTGAGGATTGAGCCAAAACGTTCGACAATTCCGGTCACTAGCGGTATGTCTGTTCTGTCCGTCAGCGCCTCCACCGAGACAATACCGGCCAACAGAAGACAAACGCCGAGTGCGATGGCCGCTAATGCGGTCAAATGCTCTTTGAACCGGGGTGCCAGAATGATTCCTGCCAATCCCAGTCCAAGCGCCAGAGCTACCCACTGGGATCGAGTGTAGGTGAGCAGATGCCCGCCACCGATGTACAGAAGCTGCAACACAAGAAGAACTCTAAGGCGCCGGTTGGGGCGTGCAAAGACGAGGAGGCCGAGAGCCACAAACCACATGAAATGCATCAACATGTGGCCGGCGGGGACAACTCTCACGCCGCCGCCTTCCTGGATGACTCGCCAATCGCGCCCCGACGCCATTGTCTGTAGAATGGGGTTGTCTGCGCCAAGAAACTGTTGCGAGTAAACGAAGATCGTCGTAAGATCGGCGATAACAAACAAGCCGATCAGCAATATCGCCAGCTGTCCCGGCCGCTCGATCGACCAGAGGACTATAAAAAAGGTGACGTACAGACTCAAGATGCGCAGATCATTCAGCGCCCAGTTGGTCTCCACGTGCCGGACGACAATCGCATAGAATGCTGAGAAGACCGCAATGATCAGAAACAACAACAATGGCCCGCCCACGGGCCACCACGGCACCTTCAGCGAACCGCGGGTCAGTTCCCGCAGGCCGACGATTCCGAACAGGCCGATGAGAACCAGATCCTGCAGATCCAAGCCTCCGCCGATCGACAGTCGCAGGTCCACGATATCGCGTTGAATGAAACTGGACGTGAGGAACAGGAGGACCAGCAGCCCCCACTCGGGCCGGCGCCAGAGCAAGACCGCCAGGGGAGTGCCCAGTCCCAGAAGGACGATACCATAAACAGCAACGGTGGGAGCGAAGTACAGACCGGCGGCAAGTATTGCTAGCCCCACTACGACCGTCAGGATCACCAAAGTTGAGGGTGAGCCGAAAGGTGTTAATGGGAGTAGAGTTCTGAATCTACCTGAGCCGCTCGAAAACTGAGCTTGTTGCATGTAAAATTCCCTAACGCACGCTGCCTGCTACTGAACTTCCGAAGACCCGATCAATTCCGCGCTGTTCTCTTCTCCGACCAGGATGTTGGCCAGAGCTTCTTCTGAAGGGGTCGCCATGGGCTACTGGTTCTGACGGAGTCTCCAGGAAGGCATGGAAGGGAGCTTCGCTTGCCCGCCGGGCGCCGGTGTTTGCTGCTTTCCCGCGGGCGCGGCACCCTGTGCTGTCTGGAAGGCTGGTACATACGGATAAATGTACTGGAAGAGAAAGGCCAGCACCACTCCCAGACCAAGGCTGCCGATCAACGCGAGCGCAGCCAGCATGGGCCAATTCGAATCGGGCTCAGCCGGCGCATATCCCGGCTTGATGACCTGGATGAAGTTGGCGGCCTGCACCGCAGTGACCTTCACCTCTGCCTCGCCGTACTTGCTGAGGAGATGCTGGTAGGCTGAGCCCGCCTGCTCCACCTTCTGCGCCAGGATATTGTACTGAGGGGCCAAAGATGAAAGCCGGTCCAACTCCTGCTGGCGTTCGGCAATCAGTTGCTCGATCTCCCCGATCGGTGAGATGATCGTGGTGGTGATGACAGTGGTAGTGGTGATCGCAGTGGTGGCGACCGTGGTGTTCGCGGCCAACAAACGCTCGTCGCGTTTGAGCTGCAGTTGCTCGAGGAGTTTCTGCTGCGTTGCCAACTGGCTTTCGAGCGAGAAGATGCCGTTTCGGCTCCGGAAATCACTCAGGGTCTTCTCGGCAGACTGCAACTCGTTTTCAGCCACCTGCAACTGCTCGCCAACGAGTGCCATCTCCGCCCTGGTCGCTTGAGCGTTAAGCTCACCATAGTAGGCGATGGCTGTACCGACTTGGGTATTAGCGATTTCAGCTGCCAGATCGGGTCTTCGTGCCGTGATAGCGACGTCAACGAAGTCGGAATCGTTGATGGGTTTGGCTTCTATCTTGTAGTCGGCGTCTTTGCCCGTCAGGCTTAGCTGGCTGGTAGTTCGCTCGGATACCTCATCACTGAGCAGCAACTCTATGAAGTTGTTGGTTGCTACGGTTATCTCATCTCGCAGGGCGATGGAGCGGTACTCGTCGAACAACGCAACTTCTCCACGCTGCGGTGTCGATATCTGCAGCCTGAGCGTAGCGGTGTAGCTTGGTCCAGCAGCACGCATGCCCAGCCAGAGTGCGAGTTGAACCACCACCACCATCGCGACGATCAACCACAACCAGCGTCGCACGACGCGCAGCATATTGATCAGTTCCATTTTTCTGTTTCTCCCTCGGCTGGCGACTACAGCTCAGACTAGCCGAGCAGGCTCATTTTCTCCCGGATGTAGCTGATCTGCTCATCGGTCAGCTCTGCGTACATGGGCAGCGAAAGAATCTCTCCCACAATGCGCTCCGTGACAGGTAGGTCTCCGGCTCGATAGCCCAGGTACGCCATCGCTTTCTGCAAGTGTACGGGTACAGGATAATGGATGCCGCTGGCAATTCCGTGTCCCTTAAGATGCGCCTGAACGCGGTCGCGATCCGGAACCCGGATTACATACAGATGATATACATGGCGGTTGCCAGCGCGCTCCACCGGAGTGGTCACGGGCAGGCCGCTCAGTAGTTCATTATAACGCGCTGCATGGTCGCGACGCGCCTCGTTCCATGCCTCCAGGTGAGGCAGCTTAACGCGCAGCGCCACTGCCTGCAGCTCGTCGAGCCGGGCGTTCCAGCCAATCCGGTCGTGATAGTAACGGCGCTCGGATCCGTGGTCACGCACCATGCGGATCTTGTACGCCAACTCGTCATCGTTGGTCGTGATGAAGCCACCCTCTCCATAAGCGCCGAGGTTCTTGGTACAGAGCGCCGTGTGCCTGGCAAGCATCTTCGATCACCTTCAGGCCGTGGCGCTTTGCCAACTCCATCAGCGGATCCATGTCCACGGTTTGGCCGTACAGATGCACCGGCATGATGGCCTTGGTGCGCGGCGTGATCCTCGACTCCACCTGTCTCACATCCATCAGGCAGGTCTCGGGATCGATGTCCACGAAGACCGGGCGCGCTCCGGCCAGGACGATGGCCTCGGCCGAGGCGATGAACGTGTGCGAGACGGTGATCACTTCGTCGCCGGTCCCGACATCCATAGCGCGCAGAATGACATGCAGCGCCGTCGTGCCGTCGCTCACGCCTATCCCGTGCTTTACGCCGCAGAACTCGGCGAACTCTTTTTCGAATGCCTGCACATTTGGACCCAGAAAGAGACGCATTCCGTCGAGCGCCTGCTCCATGCCAGCAAGGATCTCGTTCTTGAGCGGTTGGTATTGCGCTCCCAGGTCTACCAGGGGGATGTTCATCCTGTTTCTCCTTTGGGTTCTTCAATCCAGCGAATGATGCGCGCGGGCTTTCCTGCCCGAGCCCGTGATCCGGACGA
>CAYLZG010000025.1:16611-28001 GCA_964387985.1 uncultured Anaerolineales bacterium
GGCACGTCATGTGTTACCACAGCGCCGGCGCCCACAATTGCGCCTTCACCAATCGTTACGCCGCACAAGACCGTGGCATTGCTGCCGATCGACGCACCATGCTTTACCAGGGTCGTTACAACTTGCCAGTCCGCCTCGGTCTGCAGCTCGCCGCCTCCAGTCGTCGCGCGTGGGTAACGGTCGTTGATGAACATCACCCCGTGGCCGATGAAGACCTCGTCCTCGATGGTAACCCCTTCGCAAATGAAGGAGTGGCTCGAGATTTTAACGCGCCGGCCGATCCTGACGCCCTTTTGAATCTCGACGAATGTGCCAATCTTGCTTTCGTCGCCCACTTCACAGCCATATAGGTTGACGAAGGCATAGACCTTAACGTCGCGGCCAAGTTTGACATCGGCTGCGATCCGAAGGTTTGGGTTTTCGCTCACAGGTCGATGTTCTCCCGGCCACCGTTGTTAATAAGCGACTTCTGCGCCGTTTCGAGAATGCTGACCACCTTCACGCCCATCCACGCATCGCTGCAGGCCGGTTGGCCAGTCTCGATCCAGTCCGCGAACGCCTGGCATTCGAGCCGCAGTGGCTCTTGCCACGGAACCGGAACGGAGGTTTCGGGACCATGGCGATAAGACATCTGGAATTGCTCCGGCGTGTCCGAATAGGGTGGCACCTCTACACCTATGTCGAAGAGCCTGACCTTGTCTTCCGCGATATCATCATACACCAGCATTTTGCGGCTGCCAACGACTGTAATGTGACGCTGTTTTACAGGATCGAGCCACGACACCCGCACGTTGGCGAGGATGTGCGAGGGGAAATACAGTGTCAGGTAGGCAACCTCGTGAAGTCCCCTGCGGCGCTGAATATACACCTGCCCGCTCGCGCTGACCTGGAAAGGATCAGAGCCCAGGATGTGCAGCAGAATCGATATGTCGTGTGGCGCGAGGTCCCAGACGACGTTGACATCGGGCTGCAGCAGGCCAAGGCTGGCGCGCGTAGCGTTGACGTTGTAGATCTGGCCAAGTTCTCCACTGCGGATCAGGTCGCGCACGACATTGACGGCTGGATTGTACTGAAAGGTATGCCCGACCATGGCAGCCAGGTGCAGACGATCCGCCGTCTCTGCGATGTCCATTGCGTCGGACACGGATGCCGCCAATGGTTTCTCGACCATCACGTGCTTCCCCGCGTGCAGCGCGGCCATGGCAAGCGGGTAGTGTGTGGATACGGCGGTAGCTATGACTACTGCATCCACATCTGATGCCAGCATCTCGTTGTAGTCCCGCGTCCCTCGCGTGCCGGGATAGAGACCTGTCACATGATCCAGCCGCGACTGGTCCAGGTCACAAACCCACGAGAGCTCCGTTCCTGGCAAAGCATGAAAGTTCCGAGCCAGTTTGGGCCCCCAATAGCCCAGGCCTACAACGCCTATCTTTATCATAAGTCAGAATCTCCTTTTAGAGAGGGTGTGCCGGGTCTTGCCGCGAATCTCTCTGTCATCCAGCCCCGACGCCCAAGACATCCTTGGCAACTGCAACAGGAGTCATTAACAGTATCTTCATATCCATACCCAAAGAGTAGTGTTTGATGTAATGTAAGTCAATCCGCACCATGTCGTCGAAGGAAACCCGATTGCGTGCCTTGACCTGCCAAAGACCGGTGAGGCCTGGAGTCGCCAGCAGACGCTCTTTGTGCCAGTCCTCGTAGAGCTCCACCTCGTACGCAAGGGCGGGCCGGGGACCAACCATGCTCATGTCCCCCTTAAGAACATTGATTAGCTGGGGGAATTCGTCCAGGCTTGTCTTGCGTAAAATCCTTCCTATGCCGGTGATACGGCGGTCGCCCTTCATTTTCAAACTGTCACCCGGTGAGGTGGGTGCGGTCTTGTTCCGGATGACTTCAGCCATATGCTTGCGGTGCTCGACCTGATCGGCATTGTAATGCATCGACCGGAACTTATACATCTTGAACGGTCTTGGGGCTCGCGCCTTGGGATCATAGCCAATCCGATCCTGTACGAAGAGCACCGGTCCCGGCGAATAGACCTTGATGAGTACCGCAATCAAGACCAACAGCGGCGAAATCACCGCCAGCACCGTCAGGGCCAAGGCAATGTCGATAATACGCTTCACAATCGGATATAACCGCCGGCCGCGGACCAGGCCGTCAGGCGTCACCGGACGCCAATGCGGGGAGACCGACATCCCCGAATCGACCCCGATCGACAATTGGCTTGCCTCTTCCATCATGAGCTTCTCCTCAATGGCGCAATCAATGAGTACTATTCAATGACGACAACATTCAACTGAATTCAGAACGCGCTGGCCGCGCTCCGCCGTGCAGTCGGGCGAACCCGATGCCTGAAAAGTGCCTGCGATGCGCCGGAGCTCACGCTGCAACGATCACATCGATTTGTCGCACTACGCCATTCAACCGGCATTGCTGCACTACTGCAATCCGGTCTCGTTGGCGACGTTCCCCTTCGCGATGATGGCTTCCTTGGCATCGCTTTCCCCGTTTCTTCGACCGTTTCAACCTACATGATGCCTGTACTCATCCGTGCACCGATTGCAGCGTCCCGCTACAGAATGCGTCGCTCCGCGCCAACATGCGTGCAGCACGACCTAGGCGCACGCGGGACACAGTGACCACAGGAGTAGTCACCCACAGAGCACAAAACAAGCCGTGACCAAGAGCAAACCGGCATTATGACACTTCCATGGCTTCCGGAGTAATCTGACTCGTGCGATGCACTGCAGACGCAGCCAAGCTTTGATGATTCTAGCATGGGCGAATGCTACAGTCGATTAAATGTCGGGCGATTATCCTTACAGATTGTTCATCATGTTTTCTCGACTAGCGTACGTAGACGGACACATGGGTTGGTGAGCCTGGCGGGCTCATTGCGCCATTTGCTGTTGACATTTCGCCGCACCCCGCTTACAATCGAGCCATCCACAGTCCGGCGGCCCTACGGCTTCGAGGCCATCAGTGCTCATCTTTCGCCGTTGGCAGCTCGGAGCGGTGCTCCGCCACGATTACGGAAAGGAGACGATGGGATGCAACTCACCATTACCGGCAAGAATATCGAGATCAACGATACATTGCGGAAGTACGTAGAGAAGAAGATCGGCCGGTTAGATCGTTATTTGGCCAACATCATCGATGGGCGAGTAGAGCTCGAGAAGGATGAGGGGGCACGATCGGCCGATGACCGGCAGATCGCCCAGGTGACCCTGCGCACAAAGAACGTCGTGCTGCGAGCTGAGGAAGCTTCAGGCGACATTTTCACCTCCATCGATGCGGTTGTCGACAAGATGCAGCGCCAGGCTGATCGCTATAAGGGCAAGCGCTGGGAGCGGCGGATCGAGGACGCACAGGAGGCCGCCACCGCTGCCGTACTCCATATCGCAGAGGAAGAGGAACCGGCGGAGGAGGAGCTGGCAGTCTCGCGCGTCAAGCGGTTCCGCATGGTGCCGATGGATGAAGCCGAAGCCATCGCGCAGATGGAGCTGCTCGGCCATGACTTCTATGTGTTTTACAATGTCAACCAAAACCAGATCAACGTGCTCTACCGCCGGCGCAACGGCCAGTATGGCCTGATCCAGCCCGAGCTCGCCTGATCGTCGCAGATTGAATACAACTGCCCCCGGGGATCATTGTCCCCGGGGGCCTTTATTGGAGCCCTTGTTGAAAACGATTCTTTTCGTCTGCACTGCCAATATCTGCCGTTCGCCCATGGCTGCGGCCATCATGCGCGAGCGCATCGCCAGGGCTGGTCTCCAGGCGGAGGTTCAGGTGATCTCAGCGGGCGTGTGGGCAGAATCGGGCGCCAGGGCGAGCGCTAACGCGGCGGTCGTCTTGCGTGGCCGCGGCATCGATCTGACAGCCCATCGCTCCCAGCTGCTTACCCCGGCCCTGGTGAAAGAGGCGGACATTATCCTGGTGATGGAAGAGTCGCATCGCCGGTCCATCTTCTACATGGCGCCCGAGCAGCTGTCAAAAGTGTATTTGCTGACCGAAATGGCGGGCGGTTATGACGACGTACCGGACCCATACGGTGGACCCTTCGAGGAGTATGTCGAGACGGCCGCACTCCTCGCCGCGCTCATCGATAAGGGCATGCCAAGGACCCTCAAACGACTCGGCGTCAGTGCGGGGGCCGCACCAGGTACCAGTGAGGCATGAAGCCGTAGTAGAACCCGAGAAGTGCGCTCAGCTTGAACCCTATCCACCCATCACGCCAACCCTCTAGAGTGACATAACGTCTCCAGAATTCGCGCAGCGGTTGGCGGACGAATTTGTGGGGCCACGGCCTGACCCCGCGCTCCGCCAGGATTCCTGCCTCCAGTGCTGCGTAGCGCCGCTGCTTGGCGTGGAATTGTCCCCAGTCATCATAGTTGTAATGGAGCATCGACTCTTTCAGATGGCCTGACTTACCTTCCAGGATGACCACTTCGTGGACGGGGCGCTGCGGATCGTAGCGAGCATGATCGCGGCGCAGCAATCGAAGCTGGTAATCCGGGTGGAAGCCGCCGTAGCGAACCTGCTTTCCAACGATGAAGTTGTGTCGTGGGACCCACCAGCCGTTTTCCTCGCGGCTCAGCACCTCTCGCACTTCGGTTGCCAGCAGCAATGTAATGCGTTCATCGACATCGACAAAGAAGATCCACTCGGCATCCACCGCCTCCAGTGAGGCGTTGCGCTGGCCTGCGAAATTGTCGAACGGCCTCTGAATCACCTCAGCTCCGGCGCTCTGCGCCAGTTCTGCCGTGCCATCCGTGCTATACGAGTCGGAGACTACGATCCTGTCCGCGAAGCGCAGCGTTTCGATGCAGTCGACGATGTGTTTGGCCGCGTTCTTGGTCAATATGACCGCCGCCAATTCCACGCGGTCCGGCTTGCCATTTGAGGTCATGGTGTGCCCTTTCGGGAGAACATCTCAGATACGGCAGCAGCGGTCTCCGTCCGTTCAACCAGCTCGGCCGCGCTGATCTCTCCGCGTTGCGCAGCAGCCTGCGCTCTGCGCCGTTCCGCAGCCATGCCGAGCTGCACGATCCGGGCTGCTATCCGTTGTTGGGCCGGGTTATAGAATTTGCCGTACAACCGAGACCGGCTGCGCCAGAGGTTGAGCATGGATTGGCTGCGGAATTGCCTCGTACTGGCGCCCCCGTGGTGGATCACCCGGGCGCGGGGCACACAATAGAACGGCCACCCCGCACGCTGAATCCGCCAGCACCAGTCGACCTCTTCTGCGAACATGAAATACCTGTCATCCAGCAGGCCGGCAGCTTCAACTGCCTCGCGGCGCACCATCAGGCTGGCGCCCAATGCGAAGTCGATGGGAAACGGTTGGCCTGCTTCGTAAACAGACCGGGGATAGCGGCCATTGAGGCGGGTGTCGAGCAGCCGGCGCGGCCTCGGCGGGAAAAGATCGAACCAGAGTTGGAGCAATCCGGGAAATGCAAATGCGCCGTGCTGGAATTTGCCGTCCGGGTACTGCAGCTGAGCGCCCGCGCCTCCAGCTCGGGGATTCGCCCGCAGATACGATGCCATCTGACCGATCGCATCGCCCAGGGGTTCGGCATCGGGGTTGAGCAGCAGCACGAGATCCGGCCGGGACCCTCCGTCACTGCCGAAGCCCAACGCGGCCAGGGCCAGGTTGTTGCCCCCTGCAAAGCCGAGGTTGTCCTGTCGCGCGATCAGGGTTGCCTGGGGAAACTCCGCGGCAACCATCTCCGCACTGCCGTCCCCGGATGCATTGTCGACGACCCAAACCGTCCCATCCAGCTCAGGACTGCGCGCGAGACTCGCGTAGGTGGCAGCCAGGCATGCCCGGAGCAGCTCCCGCACCTTGTAGCTGACGACGATGATCGCCAGGGTCGTTCGTGGGGTCATGGAACCCCGACAGTCACGCTGATCCGGTCCACCGAGGTGTTGGCCACCGAGACGAATTCGTGGATCAGCCCACCCCACCAGAACTGGGTGCCCACGGGCGGCACGGCGTCCATCTCGATGCATCCGTGCACCTGTCCACGCTTGCCCGGCAGGAGGTAGTATTGCGGCTCGCCATCAATGATGCGTTCCTCAAGATCCTCCTTGCGCCCGATGGACCACCGGAACGGATAATCCACGCCCGTCGAGTCGAAGTTCACCCCGAACCGCCACGAACCTGCCTGCTGGAGCCACGATTCTTCGTCTTCCCGTACGGCCAGCGTGTTGTAGTTCTCGCTGAACTTGTAGGTCTGTCCCGTCCACGGCCCTGCAGTACGGATAGGCACCGGACCGTCATTCTGGACCGTGGCGGTGAAGCAGAACGTCTGCCCGAGAAGGACGCTCACCTCGCGGCTGACCTCGTTCGACCAGTCGATCTCGCCGCCAAGGATGTTCGCACGCGGCTTGCCGCCCTCGCTTCTGGTCAGTGTTGATGAGACTACGACCCGATTCCCGACCTTGTCGGCTGCTTCCGCGTAGATGGCATAGTTGCCGTCCGGTGGGGGCTCCGCGTTTTGATCCACCCCGCCATCGTAGTCGTAGCCATGATACCCAGCCATGCCTGTCTCGGAGATCGACTTGGTCGGATCTTCAGCGATGGGATAGTGCAGAGGAACCTGGTTCTCCCCTGTGATCAGCGGCTCCAGGTAAACTTCGACGCGCTCGGCATCCTTCAGCAGAAAATAGGAGATCGAGACCCGGTCATGGATGCCGTCCTGATTGGGCGTGAAGTCCTGGGGGACGACCACGAAGTTGTGGATCTCCGGCAGGGCCGTGTCGCCGCCGGTCAGCGTGATCCGCCCCTCTCGCCTGTCCGTCTGCCCGGAAAGATCCACGGCCTCGATTACCCAGGTATACTCGCCGTCGGGCAGCACCTGGCTGGTCACAAGCATCGGGCCGCCATCGACCTGGCGCAACTCGGGATCGATCGTCACCCCGCTCCAGTAGACCTGGTAATCTCCGCGCGAGCGTCGCTCACCGTTGCGGAAGTAATAGCGAGCACCTTGCGCATCGATGACATAGATCGATACATGTGCCGTACGTCCGATCGTGTAGCGTACCAGGGTCACATCGTCCTGCCCGTCAGCGTTGGGCGAGATGGTCTCGGGCTGCACGCTGACGCCGGAGAGGAGCGGTCGCAACGAACACGAGGAGAGCCCGAAGACAGCAGCAACCAGGATCGCGACCAGGAAAAACCATTGACGGGTGGAAACCCGCATTGAAGACCTCCGTAGATAGTGAGACGTTCAGTCTAGCAGATGGTCGAATGGCCGTCAAAAGCGCAGCGGCCCCAGCCTTACCCGTTTGCCGGCGGGGTTGTCAGCCACGTCTCGAATATCCAATCCGTCGGGCGCATCCGGGGCGTAAATGGCCAGCGTGACGTACAGATCGCTGCTTACGCCGGTAGTCCCCGGCAGCGGATAGCGCCCAAACACCGCCCTGCCCACGGACCAGCGCGTGGCAGGGTAGTCGTAGCCGGCTGGCCGGCCGTCCCACCGTCCCAATTCGGCGCCTGTGGCGTCCTCGACGATCAGAGACACCTGGTAGTCTTCGGACAGGCTGTTCAGCGCCTGCCAGTACACGGTCAGCTTGCCGTCGACCAGGTCGTCCCAGCCGAGCAGGGCCAGTTTGTGATCGAAGTTCGCGGCGTCCGCATGCCCAGGCTCGGGTGAGGACGCATACCGGGCGCCGGCTTCCAGGGTCCAATGCCGCAGCCCGAGCTGCCAGAATGGGGGAAGGTCCTTCGTTTCCGCGCCAGCCCGATCCAGAAAGTACGGCACGAACCCGACCGGATCGACGACGCGATCCTGCCACGTCACCAGCCACGCGCCGCCCTTGCCCGCCAGGCCCTGTTCGAGAGCAGACGCCGCGTCAAATCCCAAGACTGCGTTCACATCCAGGATGTCGATCTGGGGGAGGGGCAGGGGCGCGATGTCCGCGGCATAGTATTCCCATGCGGGCATGGCATGGCCCGACACCAGCACGACCCGTTCTTCGGGTCTCATCTCGTCGCGCACGTAGGCCGCCAGTTCGCGCCACTGGGCCTTCGTGAACGCGGGCTCGGTGAACCAGTTGCGCAGGCCAACCGCAGATGCGGCCAGCACCAACGCGGCGATCGCGACCGCGAGCATGCGGCCGGGCAGCCTGCTTCGGCCGGGCGCGAACCACCATGCAGCCATTCCGCCGGCCAGGATCGCCAGGTAGGCGGGCGATGCCATCATCAGGTAGCGTGGGTTGAACTTCGGATTGCGCGCGGCCAGCGCCAGCACCATGAATAACGGCAGCAGGAGCACCAGCAGGAGCACCCACACTTCCTGCCATCCCGTCTTTCCCCGTTGCTGTGCGCCTGCCAAGAGCCCCGCGAGCGCTACGGCGAACGCAATCGCGAACCAGGGGAGCCACCGCATTGCGTCCGTCTCGAGCATCGTCTCCGGAGCGCCGGCGGTGAAGTTGATCGCAATATGCCGCAGCGCCTCGCCCAGCTTGAGCTCGCCCTGCCAGTACGACGCGTCAACCTGGTAACGGTTCAGCATGGATGGCAGCCACGGCAGGTAACCCAGGCCTACCACGACGAGGGTGGCGACGGCGCTGCCCATCCGCCATGCTGCAACTCTGCCCCGCGCCACCGCCGTTGCGACAAGGGCGCACAGGGCGAACGTTGCGAGCAGAAAAAGGGCAAAGTAATGTGTGTAGAGTGCGGCCAGCGATGCTACCGCGGTCGCCGCCCACCACCCAAGGGCTCGACGCCCCTCCGTCTCCGCAGCAGCCCGCAGGAGCGCATATGCTGCCAGAGCCCCGAAGAAGGTTAACTGGGTGTACATGCGGGCTTCTTGCGCGTAGT
Source organism: uncultured Anaerolineales bacterium (assembly GCA_964387985.1). Lineage (GTDB taxonomy): Bacteria > Chloroflexota > Anaerolineae > CG2-30-64-16 > CG2-30-64-16 > JALOOB01. The sequence continues at coordinate 25,445 of CAYLZG010000025.1, forward strand.
AGACGTGAAGTGGCGCGATCGCCGCTATGCCTGCGGCCAGCAGTCCCGCCAAATTGCCGCGCGAGCCGCGGCCACACAGCTTTCTCACCAGGCTCCACAGCAGCGCAACAGTGGCAGTGCCAAAAAAGCCCGAGGGGAACCGCAGCGCCCACTCCCCGTGCCCCGCCATGCGCGTCCACCCCGCCAGGAATATATAATACAGGGGCGGCTGGATATCATCCGCGGTCCAGCGCGTCAGCTCAGCCAACCCTTTCGCCGCCACCTGTGCGCTCACCGCCTCGTCGTACCACAGGCTTTGCGCGTCGAGGCGAAGCGTGCGCAGGGCAAAGGCCAGGAGCAGGACGGCAATCAGCAAGGCGCGCATTAGCACCTGAAAGTGCGTCGCGCCCGGCTGTGCGCGCGGTTGTGCATCGTCCCACCGGGGGGCGGGATCGTCAACACCCGGTTGGGGTCTCATCTCGCCTACTCCATCGACGCGCAACATGCCTCCACTGCCAGGCAGCATGCATCGGGCCGGGGTCTGGCCCTTGGATCGATCGTCACTGGTCCCAGGACGGCTTCGTCTCCTTCCCGGTTCCCCGCGTCGACCACGCGGTGTAACCGTTCGCCGGTTTGCGCGCTGGTCCACCCGACGACCAGTTCATAACGTCCAGGCTCGACATCCTCGGGCACCGAAAGCGTGTGTGCGTCGATCACGCCCACGGTGTTGTCGCTGCTGGCCTTCCAGGCTGCTGCCGGCCTTGGGATGAACCAGGTGGGCTGTCCGTCGACCGCAGCCACCACCCGGCCAGTGACATCGCGCAGGTTGAGAGACACTGCCGTGTCCCCCGGTGCAGGGTCCGAAGCCTGCCAGTAAAGGAGGGTGGTCAGTTCACCGCCGGGCGCCACGCTCAGGGGCGCGCTCCACTCGACAAGTCGCACCATCCAGTCCTTGGCCGCAAAGGCTGCGTCTGCGGTGTCGATGGGCGCCAGCGGTCCCTCCCAAAGCCTGAGCCTGCCATCGCGGCGCGCCAGACCTGGCAGCCGCAGCGTCCCGTCCCCGGCCACCTCCATCGGGGCTGCGGCCGGATCGACCGCGGGCAACTCAGGCTGCAGGACCTGGCCCCCGCCCGTTACCTGCAGGGTAGGCGCGAATGCCCGTGGGAGGAACCAGGGTGCGGTTTGGGTGACCACTACCTCGCCTGCTTCCCACTGCGCGGGACTGCGCCAGAGCAACGCAGGTAGCGCGCGTTGTTCGCCTGAATCCACCAGCACGCCTGCCGGGGTGCGCGCCTCGTACCGGATCGCCAGGTCGTCCGCCCGCGCAGCGCCGGTAGCCTGCCAATAAAAGCGAAAGTACGTCCGCCGCCAGCGCACATCATCTACAACATCGTAGCCCAGCAGCCGCAGCCCGGGCCCGAATTGCGCGCCGATTGCGATCTCCGGCGCGCGACCATCCGCACGGGTGAACGAGAAGAAATCTTCGGGCAGCGTTTGTGCGGCGGCCCCCCGGGCCAGCAGCAGATAGCCGTCCGCGGCATCGATGATCCCGAATTCTCCACTGCCGGTCAGCCGGTCGACGTGCGCCTTGGTTTGAAGCGCGCCGGTCTCGCCAGGCTCTGTCACATCGATCAGCAGGTAGGCGGCGCCGGCCACTTCCGGGTAGACAAAAATCCTCTGCCGGTGTGCCAGGTGAGGATGGACGGCTGGCGTCGCCGCAACGGCCGCGCCGGGGGGAATTTGGTTGGCCAGCCGCCACAGGGTCCGGTGGTGAGTTGTCATCGCCGGCCACTGGAAGGGCCGCGCGAGGGGCGTCCAGCCCCGATCGATCTGGCTGCTCCCAGCCCAGGCCAGCAGCCAGGCCGCGCCGAGTACGCTGATGATGGTCGCGTTGGCAGCTAACGGGGTCAGGCTGAAGGGAATCTGGCGCTCAATGATGCGCTGGAGCCGCTTCGCGCCGTAGATCGCTGCGATGATGATGACGGGGACCAGGGGCGCGGTCACCTGCCACATCTCGGCGTGCAGGCCGCGTTGAGGAACTGCCGCAAGGGTCGCGAGGTAGGGCAGCCCCAGGAGCAGGATCTCAGGCGCGAGGAGTGACAGCCATCCGGCCGAGCTGAGCAAGCTGCTCAGCGCATCGCGCCACACCGGTCCCCAGAGGGCAGGCAGGTCCGCCAGGCTGATCCTGGGCCACGGGTTCAGCACGCCGGCCTGCCGTGCATCCGGACCTGCGGCCGTGAGGATGAGTAGCGTCACAGTCGCGTACCACGCCATGCTTGCCAGAAGCAAGGCCAGCCCCTGCTTCCTGCGCGCTGGCGCACCTTCGCTGAGCATGATCAGCAGCCCTCCAGCCCCGATCAGCAGAGCCATATCCTCCCGTATGGCCATGGCCAGCAACGCCCAACCCCACATGGGACGCCAGCGCTCCTCCATGCCGTACCGGAAGGCGAGGAGCAGGGGCGTGACTGCCAATGCGGTGGTATGGAATCCTGCGATGTGGGCGGCCTGGAGCGCAGGCATGAGCAGGTAGGCGAGGCTGAATGCCAGCGCCAGCCACTCGCCGCTGCGGCGGTCGCCC
>CAYLZG010000025.1:28011-36154 GCA_964387985.1 uncultured Anaerolineales bacterium
ACCTTCGGCGCAGAGCACCTTCTGGTGCCTCACCCAGAGACTCATAGGCGCTGACTGCTGACTGCTGATGGCTGATGGCTGATGGCTGATGGCTGATGGCTGCCTCTACTCGTCGCCAGCGCCGCTGCCGCTGTTGACGCGGGAGAAGACGCGCCGCGCAATTGCGAACACAGGCAGCGCGCCTGCTGCGAGCGCCAGGGATTGGAGGATCAGCATCGCGGCCACGTCGTCCCAGACGCGGTAGACGAGCGAGAGTGGCAGGAGGATCAATTCGAGGTGGGGGGCAATGCGCAGCGCCTGCGTGATCCCCACGGTCTGTTCGAAGGGCCGCCCATGGGCCGTGTTCCACATGGCCTGGTCGATCGATGACAGCTCAACTGCCGTGGTATTCAGTGTGGCGTGTCTTTGCAGGGTGTAGGCACTGAAGAAGTATGCGTACGCGAGGATCAGCGCCCAAAGCAGGATGATGGGCGCCTGGGAGCGTCCTTCGACTGAACCGCTGCCGCGGCTTCGTTCGCGATGTGCTGTGCCCATAGGGGACTCGCGGCTCCCGCCGACCTGATCACGATGCGCTGCGTCCGACGGAGATACACCATCTTCTAGACCCCGCGTCGCTGCAACAACCCGCGCAGGTCATCGATTTCCGACTCCAGTTGCCCGATCTCGGTCAGCACCTGCGGCGAGGCCGACAACAACTCCTGGCCCCGCACCATCTCGAGCTCGACCAGCCGCCCGCGCCGCAGATTCAGCTGCATGACGAGCGAGCCCACATCGTGTTCGCGCTGCCTGGCGAACACGGCCCGCATGGCGTCCTTCGACGTCTGCAGCGGGGGCACGCGGGCCAGCGTTGCAGCCTGTGTCTCGAGCCAACCTCGCAGGAACTGGTTGCCGATGGCGTAGCGCGAACCGAGCTTGCGCAGGTAGCCAAGGTTGACGAGATTGGTTACACGTTGCTTCAGCTCGACCGGCTGCTCGAAGTCCATCCGCTCCAGCTCGCGCGGATCCGCACGGTGGCTGCGGTAGATGTTCAGGAGCAGATCGCGATCTGTTTCGGTCAACTGGCGGAAATCATACTCTAAAAAGCTCGCAACCATCGAATCCACGTACAGGTCAGATTCGTCGGGCATGCGCAGCTCGCCGTTTTCGTCCAATAGACGGGAGCAGAGGAGTTGTAGCAGGAGGGGGTGGTTGTTGGTGGCGTCTTTGATAGCGGCCACGACTGCGGCGGCAGCCTTGATCCGGCCACCGCGCGGCGCATGTGACTGGATGATGAGACCGCGCGCGTCTGGCGCGGACATGCTGCCCAGCATGCTGGACATGTCGAAACCGCCGAGGAAGGGTGAGGTGGGCCAGTCGCGGCAGACATCATAGAAACGGTAGATCCTGCGGGTCGAGACCATGACCGACCGCACACCAGCGCCGGCCGTGAGAAGTCTGTGCAGCCGTTGCATGGCCGCCGGTTCCTCGGCCGCAATGTCCAGCAAGGCTTCGGTTTCGTCGCAGAGCAGGAGTAATTCGCGGCCCGTCCGTGCGGCCGTCCGCCGCAACTGGGCCAGCAAGGTGAGCGCATCTTCTTCCTCCGCGAGGGAGGCGGGCAGGCCGAGCGTCGAGAACCGGTCGGGATGGTCGCGGACGACCTCCGCCAGGGTATAGCCCAGGTCTGCGTAGGAGTGGCAGCCCTGCATGTCCAGGTACAGCGGGATGAGCCGGTCCTTGCGCGAGGCCAGGAGCTCAAGCTGGCGCAGAAGCGAGGTTTTGCCGATGCACCGGTTGCCCACCAGCCAGTGTGCCCGTGCGCCGTACTCGAGGAGCGTGGCGAGGAGTTCCTCCCTACCATAGAATTCCCGGCCGGTGACGAAGGCTCCGATGACATACGGGTTGCGCACGGCAGCCTCTAGCGTCCGGCATCTGCACCAGACGATGTAGCATTTTCCACATCGTGGGCGGTGATGTCGATGCGGCCGCCCGCCAGCGCATGCTGGACGGATGCCGCGGCGATCTCCAGCAGCCGCTCTGGCCGGCCTGCTGCCTCCCGGACGGCCAGGTCGACCGCGTCCGGGGCCCACGTATACACCCCACGCACTGGTTCAAGGATTAGCTCGCGCGCGGTTGCATCACTGACTGGCTTGAGGTGTGCCTCCCGGAACAAGTCCCTTAAGTCGCCAAGGATCTGCGGGGCTCGCTCGCCGGCCAGCACCGCCCGGAGCTGTCCGCCCATCGTCCTGACCAGGAGCCCGCGGATGTTCTCAACAGCGTGGGGCGGATAGCTGTCAAGCGACTGGGCTTCGTCCAGGAGCAGGACGAAGCGGATCTGGCGTGGGCCGGCGACCGGCCGGAGGGATGCGAGAAGGACCTGCAGATCGTCGTGAAACTCACGCGCGTCGTAAGAGTCAGGCGAGGCCTCGTGCCACTGAAGCCGGGGCTGCTCGCCGACTACCAACCGCCCCGCCTCCGCGGCAACGCGCCCCATCAGGGTGTGGAGCGCCATGTCCGGGCGGACCGATGAGAGATCGAGGTATGCCGGGATCGAGATCGGGTCATCGCTCGCCTGGGCGCTCAGCAATCCGGCAGTTCGCCTGAGCGCCGGAGTCTTGCCCATCCCCTTCTCGCCCAGAAGCAGCACATTTCCGCCGTCCAGTGTCTGCACCACCTCTCGCACGGGCTCTTCCGGCAGCCGCGCTTCGATGCTGCGGCTCTCCGCCGCGGCGCTGTGGTAGGGGTTGAACTCCCTCGCCACCACCGCCTGCACGCGTGCAGCCTCTGCGGCCGCTGCCCGTGCGACAGCTCGCCGCCGCGCGGAGATGCCCGCCCATATCGTTGCGGCGGCGATCAACAGCAACGCGGCTGCACTCAGGATGGGATAGACCACTTCCTTGCGCACCGCCAGCCCAAAGGGGAGGTAGATCAGGCCGGGCGTCACCAGTACTACATCGGCCGGAGCGGAACGGTTGAATGCCTCATCCTGAGCCCATACGTGCAGGACCGTGCGCCCTGCCGCCAGCCGCAGGTCGCCGTACGCGCGGATCGTCCCCCGCTCGCGTACTTGCGGCACGTCATCCACCCCGTCAAGTTGCGTGAAGATGACCAGCCGTTCGGGCGGCGACTCCCGATCCGATGCAGCGACCTCCAGTTCCTCTATGCGGCCCCGGCCTAGCTCCACCGCACCTTCCCCGGAGATGACGCCGTCGACAACGACGATTTCGACCGTGGGTGCGGTTCGCTCGGGCCTGTACTCGACTAGCCCTCCTCCTGTGCCGATCCAGAGGGACCCGTCCGGCGACGACGCGAAGGCTGCGGCCGCAGGTCCCGGCAGCAGCCGGGCGTCGTACTGCTGCCAGATCGACGACTCATTTGCCCACACGCCCTCGTGCGTCCCCAGCCAGAGCCGGCCCTTTTCAAAGCCGATCGCGGTGATCTCCTTGGACAAGGCTGCAGGCAGCTCCACCTGCTGCCAGGCAACCCCGCGCGATCGCCAGATCTCGCGGTCTTCCGCCCAAACGTACAGCATCCCTGCGGGGCTTTCGACGATGCCCCGAATCCGAGACGCAGCGGGGCTATCCTCAGCCGTGATGGGCGCCCACTTGCCCGCTTCGAGGCGCCACAGCCCGCGCGCGGTGCCGGCCCACACTGTGCCGTCATCCCGGGCGTGGAGCGCGTTAACTCGCTGCCCAGCGAACTCGGTGACTGGCTCGATGCCGCGAGCTTCCTGCCACCGGCCCAGTCCCGACCCCGTTCCCATATAGATCGCGCCGTCGGGGCCCTCTGCAAAGTCGAGCACGGGCAGGCTGGTCAGCCCGGCCACGTCGAGCCGGCGGAAAACCACCTCCGGATGGCCTGCTCCGTCTGGCTCCTCCGGCCCTGCTCCCTCTGGCCCCTTCCTGGCATCTCCAGCCGGTTCCTTCGATGTTGCCTTCTCCGGCTGCGTTACCTCTGATGTCGCGAGCGCCGACTCGGGCGAGACATAGCCGATTCCCGTGCCAGTGGCAGCCCAAACCCGGCCTTGTCGATCCTCGAACAAGCTCAGGACGCGGTTGTCCGGCAGTCCATCGCGCGTAGTCAGGCCGTACCAGGCTGTGCCATCCCACACGGCGAGCCCGCGTTCCTCGGCGCCTGCCCAGACGCGGCCTGCGCGCTCGACGAGGAGCGCATTGATCCTCTGGCCCCCCACCGGCGCGTCCGGCACAATGCGCCAATCGCCGGCAACGGCTTGGGCCGCGCGGTGGCTTGCTGTATCAGGAGATGAGCCAGCCTGGGTGGTGAGGATCCCGGCCGCAACCAGTACCAGTGCGTACACCAGCGCACATGCGGTCAGGCCGGTCTTGGATGGGTGAGGACGATCAATGAGTCGCATAGCCTTGCTTCCGATCGTGGACGCGGTCCGATGGAGCGATCATAGCACAGGTGGCGACAAAAAGCAACTATATTATTTGTAGGTAACCTGCACCTCGTAGAACTGCGCGGTCACCTGGGGTTCGCTCAGGGGCAGACCCAGGGATGCCTGGACTGGACGCACTGCGTCCGTACCTTCCTGGGGAGTGACCCAGAACAAGGTCGCAGCCTCGCCGGGCAGGCTGACCACCGCAATGAACGCGTGACCCCAGCGAAAATGTCCGCGTAGATCGGTGGTAACGCCGAGCAAGCGCAGGGCGTCCAGTGCGGGCGCTTCCAGGTTCATGGAGGCTTCATCGCGCACCGCGCCGGCCACAACTGATCCGGGGGGCTGCGCGGCAACCCACTTGGCCAGGTGTGCGCTCGCAACCGGGTCCGCGTGGGTGTCAAAACTGGCGGCTGCAAGCAGGTTGCCCTCAGGATCGAGACTGACAAGGTTGTAGCCCCGCTCGTTCGGCGAGACCTCGCGGCCGTTCAGGTAGATGTGGCCGAAATCGCCTACCTCCTGGCCCGCGCTGCGCACGAGCACACCGACAGGCCCTCTGCTTCCCAACTGCGTTGCCAGCGTATCGACCTCAACCGCCCGGCTGAACTGCAGGCGCACGTCACTGAGCGCTGCCCTTTGCGGGCTGCGGCGCCCATCTGCCGGGACGTCGAAGCTCACCCAACCGTCGGCCATCGACAGCGGCTGGCCACCGAGCGCTTCACCGTCCACCACCACGCTCACTCGCTGCTCAGGGACCAGTGCAGCCGCGCGGAACCTGAGCTCGGCGGCTCCCGCGCCAAGGGGCAGCAGCATCCGCACCTCCCTGCGCTGCGCGATCACCCCGCTGCCGGCTTTCTCCGCACCCGCCGGTCTTCCTTCGCCGTCGCTTACCGGACTCCATCCCTCGCCGAGCACGAGACGACCCTCATCCGTACCCAGCCGGTAGATCGTGGGCGCGGGCCGCTGCGGCACCCGGTACAGCGCAAGGTCGCCCTCTTCCGCAACCATGCCAAGCGACAACAGGTCTTTCGCGACAGCCTCTGTCTCGGCAGCCAGCTTGTCCCGGTGCACCATGACGTACCGGATGTTGGTGAACGCGGCCCATGCGGCGGCCTGCTCGCGATCGGCGGCGGTCACCGGTTGGGCGGCCAGGGCTGCACGCAGCGCGTCGTGCTGGGGGACATCTGCAGCGTTCGTCATGGCGATCAGCCGCGCCAGCACAGGCTGCTCGCTGAAGTACTGGAACTTGTACTCCGGGTTGCGTGAGGTGTTGCCACCCAGGACCCGCTTTCCGTGCGTGGTCTGATACCACAGCTGCTGCATGATCAGCACATCCTGCTTGCCCGCGACCCGGGCGCCGTTGCGCCACCCCAACGGCAGTTCCAGCAGTGCGAAATCGCCCTCCTCCCGGGCCACCCGTTCGTACAGCGCAGGGACGCGCAGATCCGAGACCGGCAGCGGCACGGACAGGTGCTCGAACAGCATCAGCCCCAACATCGCGGCTGCGAGCAGGGGCAGGTGGGCCGTCAGTCGAGGTGCACCTCGCGGTGCTGCACGCTGGTGATGTACGGCCGGTTGACCTCCTCCGGCTGCCAGCCCGGCTCGCAGCACGGCCAGCGCACCGCCAGCGACCAGCGGCGCCAGGCTCATCAGCAACATCACCGCGTACCGGCTGGGGTACCGGTTGCCTTTGAAGAAGGGGAGTTGCTCGATGATCCTGAAGGGCAGGGGAATGCCCGTGTCGTAGCCTGCCACGCGCAGGCTCGGCCCCAGGGTGAGCAGGAAGAAGATCACTGCGGCGCCCACCCACAGCCAGGTTGCGCGGCTGCGCCGGCTCCGCCACGAGCCCGCGATCGCCAGCCCCAGCGCCATGTAGCCCACGTAGATGTGCTGCCCCTTGTCGATCGCGAAATGGCGGCCCGCACCCGCCTTGCCAGCCTGCTCCGACCAACCCCGCGCAATGTCGCCGAGCACGGGGTGCAGCTGCGTGGGGACCGCGTACCCGGCCAGGTCTGCAGAGAAAATGTCCGCGAAGCCTCCGCCAGAGGTGAAGAAATCGCCCTCCGCGGCGAGGTCTGGCAGCATGGCGGCCAGCACGGGCGCGATGCCGATCGCAAACAATGCGGCCATCACGGCGAAGCGCCCCAGGAGCGACCGGAACCTGCCCCTCAGACCCCACAGGAAGGCGCGAGCCGCGAAGATCAGGAGGAACGACGCATAGGTCAATTCGGCATAGGCCTGCAGGATCAGAAAGAGAGCGGCCAGTGCGGCGTCCCGGGCAGTTCCGCGCGGCCGCGCTGTGCGGAAGATGTAGAGCGCCGCAAACGGCGCCCACTGGGAGCTGGCGATATTGCCCTGTCCGAGACCGGCATAAAACAGCTTGGCGGATGCAAAGGCGTAGAGCGCCCCGCCCAGAAAGGCAGCTACATCGGCTAGAGCAGAAGTGCCGGCGCCGGTCCCGCGCCCTCCATGCTCGCGCAGCCAGTTCCCGCCGGCGCCACCCAGGAACTCGCGCGCCAGCAGATAGCCGCCCAGCCCGCTGAGGGTGAACGAGGACAGGAGGAGAAGGTTGTATGTGGGCACCAGGCCGAAGACCACCTGGAGTGGGATGCCCAACATCCCGTTGAGCAAGGTGAGCGTGTAGAACGCGAGGTTGATGCCGATGGGCCAGAACTGCCAGCTGCAGTCGAAGGGATTTTGGGGCCGGTCAACGAGCGCGTGCTTGACCCACCACAGGTTCCACGCCAGCGACGGGTCGTCGATTCCATCGCCCGGCACGTGGGTCAGGAAGTGCGCGGCCATGGGCCAGGTCAGGACGAGGCCGAGCACGGTGTATGCGAGCACGATTGCCGCGATCCTGGCTGCCGCGCGTCTTCGAGGGAGAGGCTCGTGGGTCGACATCAAGTGGTTGGACATGGCCGCGCCATTATGCCACAGTGCCGCCAGGGGTTCCAGCCGGAGCGCGTGGGCGCGACATTGCCAAACGCAACGGCCCTATTGCCGCAGAGATCACCGAGGACACAGTGGGTGTTTGTGTTTTGCTTGTGCATTCATTGCATCGCCAGTCCATTTGCAGAGTGATCCTTGGACAGCTATACTGGAGAGTATTGGACAAGGAGAATGTTCGAGATGACCGAAACAGACTTGATGAATCGAATCACAGTCGACCCGCGTATCTTCGGTGGCAAGGCGATTGTCCGCGGGCGACGCTTGGCTGTCGAGCATGTTCTCGGCATGTTGGCTGCGGGTGACACTAATGAGACGCTGCTGGCGGCCTATCCCTGGCTGGAGCCGGACGACATTCGCGCCTGTCTGCTCTATGCACGCAAGGTTGTTGCCGAAGAACGCATCGAGCCCTTACTCCTAAAGAACGCAGCATGAGAGTTTTGCTGGACACCTGCATCTGGGGCGGCGTCCGGGACGCGTTGTCCGATGCTGGCAACGATGTGGTTTGGACAGGGGACTGGGAGGAGGATCCGGGCGACGACGAAATCATGGGCAGCGCATTCGCAGAAGGTCGGGTGTTGGTGACGCTCGACAAGGACTTCGGTACGTTGGCCTTTTTGCTTGGCAAACCTCATGCAGGCATCCTTCGCCTGGTGAACCTGTCTACTCAACAACAAGCTCCTGTGTGTCTGCATATCTTGGATCGGTATGAGTCATCTCTGCAAGCTGGCGCCATCATAACCGCCGAGTATGACCGGGTCCGCATACGACTGTCCGGTGCGTCGCGACCATAGGTGAGTCCACCGTCTCCGGGGTTGGCGC
>CAYLZG010000026.1:0-6376 GCA_964387985.1 uncultured Anaerolineales bacterium
GTAGGTGACCAGCATGGACATGAATGCCGTGTTGTCGCGGTCGCCGATCGGCGCATCGGGCTCCAGGACGACTTTCGCGTTCTTGTCCACGGGCACCGATTCGCCGGTGAGCGAGGCCTCCTCCGACTTCATGTTGACGGCCTCGACCAGGCGGACGTCGGCCGGCAGGTAGTTGCCGGCTTCCACCAGCACCAGGTCGCCGACCACCAATTCGCGGGCGGGGACCGTCATGTCCTCGCCGTCGCGGATCACGCGCGCGTTCGGCGCCGACATCTTCTTCAGGGCGGCCAGGGATGCTTCCGCCTTCGATTCCTGCACCATGCCGAGCGCCGTGTTGAGTATGATGATCGCAAGGATCGCTATGACGTCGATCAACTCGGTAGCGTCGCCGGTGTGCAGGAACTCCGGTATGCCGATCGCGAGCGAGATACCCATCGCAGCGATCAGGATCCAGATCAGAAAGTTGTTGATCTGATCCCACAATCTGCTCAGGAAGCCGGGTCGGGGCTTCTCCTTGAGCTCATTGGGGCCGTGTTTTTCGAGCCGCGCCCGAGCTTCCGCACTGGTTAAGCCTTTGACCAGGTCCGTGCCCAACTCTTGTGCGGTCTGCTCGATCGTCCAGGCATGGGCATTGATCTTCTCGGCCATGAATCCTCCCTCATCCAGCTTTCTTAACAGCATGCCCGCCGAACTGAGCCCGCATGGCAGCCAGGAGCTTGTGCTGGTATGCTTCCTCGGTCCGGGATTCGAAGCGCTGCTGCAATGATAGGGTGATGACGGGCGCTGACACATCGAGGTCGACGGCTTCGAAGACGGTCCATCGCCCCTCGCCAGAGTCCGGCACCCACGCCTTGATGCCGGCCAGCTCCACGTCCTCCGACAAGGCGCTCGCAATCAAGTCCAAGAGCCATGAGCGAACCACGCTCCCGAAGCGCCAGATTTCCGAGATTTGCTTCAGGTCCAGCCCAAACTCCTTCTTGGCCTTCATGATCTCGAAGCCTTCGGCGTAGGCCTGCATCATGCCGTACTCGATGCCATTGTGGATCATCTTGACGAAGTGGCCGGCGCCGGCCGGCCCGGTGCGCCCCCAGCCCAGATTGGGCCCGGGCGCCAACGTCTCGAAGATGGGGCGCAGGCTCTCGACGGCCGCTTCATCACCGCCGATCATCATCGCGTAGCCTTCGGTGATGCCCCAGATACCGCCGCTGGTGCCCACGTCGACGAAGTTGAGGCCGCGCTCCTTGAGCTCGACTGCGTGCCGGACCGAATCCTTGTAGTTGCTGTTGCCGCCATCGATGATGATGTCACCGGGCGCGAACCGGTCGGCCAGGGCATTGATGGTGCTTTCGGTTGCTTTGCCCGACGGCACCATCACCCAGGCCACGCGCGGCGAATCCAGCTTGGCGGCAACCTCATCGAGGGTGCGCGCGCCGATTGCGCCGTTGGCCTCAGCGGCTTGAATGGCCGCTTCGTTGAGGTCAAAGGCCACCACCTGGTGGCCGCCTGTGCCAAGGCGCTGCGCCATATTGGCGCCCATCTTGCCCAGACCGATCATTGCAATCTTCATCGTTGCCAATCCTTTCTCTAAAACGCCTATAATTATGCCGCCCGCTTCAGACACCGGATGCCCGAAGCCCCAGCTACAATCACCTCATCAGCAATTCCGAGAAACAACCCGTGACACACGATGCCTGTGCGGGCGTCCAATTGGGCGCCGAGGCCAAGGGGATCCATGATTGGCCCGAACGCACTGTCCAGGATATAGTTGCCCTGGTCCGTGATGAACGGCTCGCCGTCCGGGCCTGGCCGCAGGCGGGGCTCCGCGCCCAGAGATTCAAGATATCGCGCCTGGGTGCGCCAACCGAAGGGAATAACCTCGACAGGCACAGCCCAGTGCGTGCCCAGGGCAGGCGACAGCTTCGACTCGTCGACGATGATGACCTCGCGGCGGCTGGACTGGGCGACCAGCTTCTCCCGCAACAAGGCCCCGCCCCCGCCCTTGATCAGGTTCAGCGCCGGATCCACCTCGTCCGCGCCATCGAACGTGAAGTCGATCTCCAGGTGCTCTTCCAGCGTGGCCAAAGGAATCCCCAGGCGCCTGGCCTCAGCCTCGATCACGCGCGAGCAGGGAATCCCGACGATGTCAGTCAGCTCACCGCGGGAGAGCTTTCCGGCAAGACCGCGCACAGCCAGGAGCGAGGTGCTGCCGGCTCCGAGACCCACGACCATGCCCGACCGAATATACGTGAGAACCTGGTCGGCTGCTTGCTGTTTCAAGGATTGCGCTGAAGCCATGTTTGCCTCTCCGATGAAAGGAAGCAGGATGGCGGCGGCCGAGCCGCCGAAGGAAGAAGGAAAACGGAATATCTTCCTTCTTCCCTTTTCCATTTTCCTTTCTATTCTCCGACCACGGCCTTGCGGCTCGCCTCCATCGCATCCATGAGCGCCTTCCAGGCGCCCGCGAAGGATTTGACGCCTTCCAGCTCGAGCTCACGCGTGACTTCAGCCATCGAGATGCCCAATGCCTCAAGCCTGGCCATGGACTGATAGGCCCCCGCCAGGTCTTCTTGAAGGCTGCCAGCACGCACGACGCCATGGTCCAGGAACGCATTCAGGGTTGCGGGTGGAACGGTGTTCACCGTATCCTTGCCGACCAGCTCTTCGATGTAGACTACGTCGCGGTACGCAGGATTCTTGGTGCCGGTGGAGGCCCACAGTGGGCGCTGAACACGGGCGCCTTTGGCCTTGAGTGCCGCAAAGCGCTCGGAGCCGAAGATGATCTCGAAGTCATGGTAGGCCAGCCTGGCATTGGCGATGGCGGCCTGGCCCAGGAACTGGGCTGCCTTGTCGGCCCGGGCGCCTCCGCGATCGATCATGCCGTTCAGGATGCCATCGACCTTGGTGTCGACGCGCGACACGAAGAACGAGGCGACCGAAGCGATGGAGTCGACCGGCAGACCCGCAGCAACGCGCCGCGCAAGGCCACTGATGTACATCTCCATGACTGCCCAGTACCGCTCGCGCGAGAAGATCAGCGTGACATTGACGTTGATGCCCGCCTCGATCGCAGACAGGATTGCCGGGAGCCCTTCCACCGTTGCGGGGATCTTCACCATCAGGTTTGGCCGGTTCACCCGCTTCCAGAGTCGCTTTGCCTCAGAGAACGTGGCTGCCGTGTCATTTGCCAGATACGGATTAACCTCCAGGCTGACGTAGCCGTCGCCTTTGTCGCTCTCCTCATAGAGGGGCCTGAGCAGGTCCGCGGCGGCCTGGATATCTTCGATCGCCAGGTCCCAGAAGATCTCTTCGCCCGTCTTGCCGGCCTTGGCCAGCGGGGCCAGTCCCGCGTCGTAATCGTTCGACTTGGTGACTGCATTCATGAAGATCGTAGGGTTGGAGGTAACGCCGCGAATCTCCCCGCGCGCGACCATGGCGGCCAGCTCGCCGTTGTTCAGCAAGCGGCGCTCGACGTTGTCGTACCAGACCGACTGGCCTGCGGCATGTAGCTGTTGAGATGTATTCATGTGTTTCTCCTGATGCGTGAGGCGGCCTCAAGGTGAGGCAACGTTTACAGCAGTTCTTCGGCAGTCTTCACGACGTTGTCGGCCGTCAGGCCGTACTTCTCGAAGACCGTCGCAGCGGGCGCAGAAGCGCCATAGCGATCGATGCCCAGGACGCGGCCATGGGTGCCGGTGAACTTGTGCCAACCGAGCGTGACGCCCGCCTCCACCGCGACCCGTGCCGTGACATCCGGCGGGAACACCGAATCCTTATAGGCCTGATCCTGCTCCTCGAAAAGCTGCCAGCTTGGAACCGAGACCAGGCGAACCGCAACGCCCTTTTCGGCCAGCCGTTTTCCGGCTTCTACGATCAGGCTGACTTCTGAGCCGCTGGCCATCAGGATGATCTGGGCTTTGCCCGGTTCCCCGTAATCCTTGAGCACATACGCGCCCTTCTTCAGGCCCGCTGCCGGCGCATACGCGCCATCGGCCCGGTCCAGGGTGGGCAGGGCCTGTCGCGTCAGGACCAGGGCAGAGGGGCGATGGGCACTCTCGATTGCAAATACCCACGCCTCACGCACCTCGTTGGCATCCGCCGGCCGCAGGTCGACGATGTTAGGTATCGCCCGCACCGCAGCCAGATGCTCGACCGGCTGGTGTGTTGGACCATCTTCGCCGACGCCGATGCTGTCATGGGTGAAGACAGAGATCCTCCTGAGGTGCGACAGCGCAGCCACCCGCAAGACCGGCCGCATGTAGTCGGAGAACACGAAGAAGGTCGAGTCAAAGGGGATGATGCCGCCGTGGTAGGCGATGCCATTTGTGACCGCGCCCATCCCGTGCTCGCGCACACCGAAGTGGATGTTTCGTCCTTCATGGCAGTCGGGCGCAAATGCCGGGCTGCAGTTCATCCAGGTGAGGGTCGACGGCGCCAGGTCCGCCGAGCCGCCCATCAGGTCAGGAAGCTTCTCGGCGATGGCGTTGAGCACCTTGCCCGAGGACGCGCGTGAGGCGAGGCCCTTCGGGTCGGCGGGGAATTCGATCAAGCCATCCGACCAGTCTTCCGGCAGCTTGCCCGCCAGCCGGCGTTCCAGTTCCGCGGCCAGCTCGGGGTATTCGGCCCGGTAGGCTTCGAACTTTTTCTGCCAGGCGGCTTCCAGCTCCGCGCCGCGCGCGACAGCCTGGCGGAAGAATGCCAGGGCTTCATCCGGGATGTAGAAGCGCGGCTCCAGCGGCCACCCCAGGTTCTCCTTGGCCCCGTTCAGCTCCTTGTCGCCCGGCGGCTCGCCGTGCGCCTTTGCCGTTCCCTGTCGGGTGGGCAGGCCGTAGCCGATGATGTTTCGCACCACGATGATCGAGGGCCGCGGGTCCTTCTTGGCCGCCTGGATCGCACGGTCGATGGCTTCGATGTCCAGCCCGTCCGCGACATACTGGACGTGCCAGCCGTAGGCCTCGAAGCGCTTGCCCCGATCTTCGGTGAAGGCAAGCTCTGTGGAACCCTCGATGGAGATGCGGTTGTCGTCATAGAGATAGATGAGCTTGCCCAGCTGCAGATGGCCGGCCAGCGAGGCTGCCTCGGACGCCACGCCTTCCATCAGGTCACCGTCAGTGACGATGCCGAAGGTGTAATGGTCGATGACGTCGTGGCCCGGCCGGTTGTAGACCGCCGCCAGGTGCGCTTCAGCGATGGCCATGCCCACGCCGTTGCTCAGGCCTGCGCCCAGCGGGCCGGTCGTGGCCTCAACGCCCGGCGTCAGGCCATATTCCGGGTGGCCCGGTGTGAGGCTGCCCCATTGGCGGAAGCGCTTCAGCTCGTCCAGCGGCAGATCGTACCCTGTCAGGTGCAACAGGGTGTAGATTAGCATGGAGCCATGCCCGCCCGACAGGACAAAGCGGTCGCGGTTGGCCCACTTCGGATTGGCCGGGTTGTGGTGCAGGTGCCTGGTCCAGATCGTGTAGGCCGAGGGGGCCGTGCCCATGGGGAGGCCGGGATGCCCGGAATTGGCCTGTTGAACGCCGTCCGCAGACAGGAACCGGATCGTATTGATGTACAATTTCTCGAGTGATTGTTCGGGCATAAGGATCTCCTTATGAATGGTGAAAGGGCATGAGGGCAGCCGCCGCAAGCTGAAAACGTGCGACCTGGTAAGCACGTTGAAGGCGTGCGACCTGGTAAGCACGCTGAAGGCGTGCGGCGGTTGCCCCTACAATGTTAACGTTGGATGCGCGCTGAGCCGCCCTTGGCGAATGCCCGCACCTGTTCGACCGTAGCCATGGTCGTGTCGCCCGGGAACGTGGTCAGCAGCGCGCCGTGGGCCCAGCCCAGGTTCACGGCTTCCTGTTCGGAGGCGCCGGACAAAAGCCCGTAGAAGAACCCCGCAGCGTAGCCATCGCCGCCGCCCACGCGGTCCACCACGTCCAGCTCACAGGTGGGGGACTGATAGGTCTTGCCGTCGATCCAGGCCACTGCGCCCCAGCTGTGGCGGTTGGTCGAGTGGACCTCGCGCAGGGTGGTGGCAACCACCTTGACGTTCGGGTACATCGCGGTCACCTTGTCGATCATCCCGAAGAAGACGCTCGGATCGAGCTTGGACTTGGCCGCAACTTCCGGCCCGGGGATGCCGAGGCCCATCTGCAGGTCCTCTTCGTTGCCGACGATCACATCGACGTTTTCCACGATCGAACGGAGGACTTTCAGCGCAACCTCGTGCCCACCCCAAAGGTTCCAGAGCTTGGCGCGGTAGTTGAGATCGATGGAGGTAACCGCGCCGTGGGCCTTGGCTGCCTTCATGCCTTCGATGATGACCTGGCCAGTGGTCTCGGAGAGCGCGGCGATCATACCGCCCAGCGCTCCGCCCAGAACGCTGATCCACACC
>CAYLZG010000026.1:6439-12190 GCA_964387985.1 uncultured Anaerolineales bacterium
TGTAGACCGTTGCCATGTTCGGGCCGGTCACGCCGTTGTGCTCGAAGTGCTTGTAGAACGGGATGACGCCCATCGCCCTCACGCGTTCTGCGATCAGGTCTCCGATCGGGTAATCCACCATGGCGGTGGCGATGCCCGTCTTCAGCCTGAAACAGTCGGCCAGGTTCGCGGCCACGTTGAACTCGCCGCCGCTGACGTGGATGTCGCAGTGGGTGGCCTTCCGAAAGGGGATGATCCCGGGGTCCAGCCGGTGGATCAGTGCGCCCAGGGACACCAGGTCCAGCGCGCCCTCCGATTTTAGGTTCATGCCGTACTTCATTTTCCTCTCACCTTGTAAAGTAGTTCGCCGGCCTTGGCGACGTAGAGGATGCCTTCATCCTCACGATCCTTCCACTCGGCCGGGTCAATCGACGCGGGATCCAGGTAGCCCAGGTTGAGCCTGGCGCACTCTTCGGGCGGCAATTTGCTCGCCAGCGTCAGCCGGACATTGGGCTTTTCAACCCCGTGTTCCATCACGCCCGAACCGCGCACGTGGGTGCAGTGGGCCAGGGCGCCGAGCGGCAGGTGCTTGTATTTGTCCCAGTCGCTCAGGAAGTAGGGGAGGATGTGATAGCCCGCCTCGTAGATGTACTTGCCGTGCTCGTGGCTCACCACGTCCAGGTGCGGCGCGTAGATGATGAGCTCGCCGCCCACCTCCACGACTGACTCCATCTTGTACATGCACTTGCCTGCGGTCCACAGCTCATCGTACATCGGCGGGCAGGTGGACAGGACGCGCTTGTACGGTCGATCGCACCACTTGATGTGCCGCTCGGATGAGATATCGGCCGCGGCGCTCCACGTCTCGTACACATCGCCGACGAGCACGCCGGAGAGGTCGTGGCCCTGCACGATCAGTGCGGCGAGCGTGATGGGCGTCGGCATGCGCCGGGTTGCTGCGTGGATCATCGCTCGCACCGGCGTATCCTTGATCCCGATGGTGCCCAGGACCGTCGCCAGCGCGCCGAGCCAGTGGGTCGCGTTGATGACATCCGGTCCGGAGATGCCAGGGAAGAGATACTTTGCCCCGCCCGAGAAGCCGACCACCTCGTGGGGGAAGGTCGGTCCGACGATGATGATGTGGTCGTGCTCCAGCACAGCCTTGTTGATGCGGATATTGACCTCAGTCGGCAGCGAGGAATGGTAATTGGGACCCGCGAGCTGTTTGATCTCGTCCAGATCGATCACGCCCAGCGAGGTCAGCGCCGAGGGGTCGCTCCAGGCATGATTCAGCAGGCCGACGTGTTTGAATGTCGTGGCGCGTTCTTCCGCCGTGATGCCCACCAGGTGGTTGAGCCCCTCTTCGGGGTACCCGGGATGCGTGCCCAGCGCGATCATGAAATTGAGCTCGCGTGCGTCGTGCAGGACTTCGACCAGCATCCGGAAGAGCTCCGGCAGCGGCAGCGAGCGGGTGTGATCGGGAATGAGCACCAGCACCTTCTGCCCTGCGAACTTGCCGTCGAGCCCTCGGGTCAGGGTCTCCATGACTTCATCGTTCGACAGAAGCCCTGTCTTCGCGATTTTTTTGGCATCTACCATATCATGCTCCTATGTTGTCTGAGGGGCGATGCCTCACGCTTTCAGCGTGCGTCCTTGTAAGCACGCTGAAAGCGTGCGACGATCGCGCCCCTCCAAGCCGGATCGTTCGCACGGGCGTCACACGCCAGCATATGCCGAGAAGCCGCCATCCACAGGAACCGTGATCCCCGTGACGAAAGCAGATGCGTCCGAAAGCAGCCAGAGCACGCAGCCCATCGTATCGTCATCTGTGCCCAGGCGGCCCATCGGGGTATGGTCGAAGATCCTCTGGCCGCGGGGGGTCCACGCTCCGGTCTCCTTGTCGGTCAGGAGGAAGCGGTTCTGTTCGGTCAGGAAGAAGCCGGGTGCGATCGCGTTGACGCGGATCTTGCCGGAATAGTTCTGCGCCAGGTGCACGGCCAGCCACGAGGTGAAGTTGGTGATCGCGGCCTTGGCAGCGGAGTAAGCGGCAATGTTCGTCAACGGGCGATACGCATTCATGGATGAATAGTTCAGGATCACGCCTTCGCCGGCCTCGACCATCTGCTTCGCGAGGATCTGGCAGGGCATGACCGTGCCGAGGATATTCAGGTCGAGCACGAAGCGCATCCCATCCTCTGGAATGTCGAAGAACTTGAGGGTCGGGCTGACCGTGGCCTTCGGGCTGTTTCCACCCGCTGCATTGACCAGGCCGTAGAGGGTGCCGAAGCGCGCCTTGATCGCGGCGCTGGCGGCTTCCAGGCTTTCGCGGCTCATCACATCGACCTGAACTCCGTCGATCCGGCTGCCATCTGCGCCCGCAGCGGCCTGAATCTCCGGAAGCCGCGCCAGGTTGCGGTCGAGGATCATCACGTTTGCGCCGCAGCTCGCCAGCAGGGTCACCACGCCGCTCGCAAGGACGCCTGCGCCGCCGGTCACAGCGAAGGTCTTGCCGGTGAAGTCGTACATCTTGAGCAGGTCATCACGATTCATAGGAAGCTCTCCTTTAAATTATTCAGAGTTTCGCCCATGGCCGCCATGCCGCGGCGCAGGGCCCGGTATTCACGATGGTGTTGTTTGTAGAATTGGTGTTGCTTTGGGTCAGGAGTATATACCGGGCCGGGATCTACGGGGAACATTCTGTCCGCGGGGATCAGCCCCAACGCCTGCATGCCCAGCAAGGCTGCACCGGTCGCGGAAGTGTCGGCGACCTCAAGCGCCATGAGCGGGACTCCCAACATATCGGCCAGCGTCTGGGCCCACAACGGCGTGCGGGTGATCCCGCCTGTGAGGCGCACCATCTCTCCCTTGGTCGTTTCTGACCCATACATGGCATCCCACACGTCGGCCAGGCAGTTGGCGACGCCTTCCATCGCGGCCCGCGCCATGTGCTTGCGGGTGTGCTGCATGCCCAGGCCGTAGAGCATGCCCTTGTCCTTGGGCGCCCAATGCGGGCTGCGCTCGCCGGCAAAATAGGGGAGCAGGAAGACGCCCTCTGCACCGGGCGGGACGGATGCCGCATCGGCCGCGAGTTGTTCGAAGGCCGCGGGGCCTGCCAGCTCGGGGTATAGTTTCTCAGCCACCCATTGCAGCGCCAAGCCTCCGTTGTTGATGGCTCCGCCGATGAACCAGAGCGACTCGTCGGGGGCATTGTCGCTCGCTTTCAGCGAGCTTAGCAGGTCGCTCGCTTTCAGCGAACTTACCGCAGGGGCGGGCGGCCTATCGGTCAGCAGGTAGCAGAAGGTGCGCTCGCCCGGATCGAACCAGGGCTCGCCGACGACCTTGCGCACCGCGCCGCTGGTGCCCACCGTGATGACAGTCTGGCCGGGCCGCGCGATGCCGGTGCCGAAGCTGGCCATGGCGCCGTCGCTGCCGCCTGCGATCACGGGCAGGCCGGCAGGCAGGCCGGTTACGGCCGCTGCCTCGGGGGTCAAGTGGCCGGCCACGGCCGACGGGGAAACCAGCCGCGGCAGTTGTTCGGGCCGCACCTCGGCCAGCCGCAGGACGCCGGTATCCCATGTCAGAGCCTGAAGGTTAAGCAGGCCCGTGGTGGATGCCAGGCTCAGATCGCTGGCCCACACGCCGGTGAGCGCGTGCAGGATCCAGTCTTTGAGCCCAACCCAGAGGTGTGCGGCCTCCGCAACCTCGGGCTCGACCCGGTTCCACCAGCGCAGGCGCTGGAGGTGGTAGGTCGAATGCACCGGGCAGCCCGTGCGACGGTAAAGGGCGTGGGTGTCTGTGTCCGCGATGAGGCCGCGATAGACGGCGGTCGCGCGGGCATCAGCCCAGGTCATGGCATTCGACATGGGTGTGCCGGCATCATCCGCGATCGGGAAGAGGCTGTGCATCGCGCCGCTGAAGCAGATACCCTTGGGCGGCGTCGGGGATCCGGCCACCGCGCGAAGGACCTTTTTCACAGCTTCCCACACATGTATCACGTCTTGCTCGGCCCAACCGGGATGTGGGACCTGCAGCCGGTAGCCGTCAGAGGCGGCAGCTTTGACGCGCCCGTCCTCATCCAGAAGCACCGCTTTGCAGTTCGTTGTGCCGAGATCCAGCCCGATCATCAGATCCCTCTTCTCTACAGCTTAAACGTGCGGCGGCCCAGGCCGTTCGCCAGGTCGGGCGCCATCTCGGCCGCGTCGCTCATGTCGATCAGCCCGCGCACGACCAGGCCGGCGAGCCAGTTGGCCGACGCACGGCGCCAGACATCGTGGCGCGCGGGGATCGAGACGAAGGCTCGCGTATCGTCGATGAATCCGATGGTGTTGTACAATCCTGCGGTCTCCATCACCTGGTCGAAATAGCGCGCCATGCCGTTCAGGCTGTCCTGGAACCACCAGGGAGGCCCCAGCTTGAGCGCGGGATAATGCCCGGCCAGCGGCGCCATTTCGCGCGAATAGCCCGTCTCATCCATCGTGAAGAGGAGCATCGTGAGCCGCGGGTCGTTGCCAAAGGCATCGGTGACCGGCTTCAGGTTGCGCACCCATTCAGTTTCAATCGGAATGTCGCTGCCTTTGTCTGGCCCGAACCTCTCAAATACCAGCGGATTATGGTTACGGTAGCAGCCCGCGTGGAACTGCATCACCAGTCCGTCCTCGACGCTCATGCGTGCCATCTCGAACGCAATGTACCCGGTGAAGCGCCGCGCGTCCTCGGCCGTTGCTTTGCCGGCCAGCGCGCGGGCGAAAATTGCCTCAGCGTCTGCAGAAGACATGTTTTCAGTATACGGGGTTTCCACACCGCTGTCGGTAGAGGTGCAACCCATTGTCTTGAAGAAGGCGCGGCGCTCCTCGAGCGCAGTGATGAGCCTCCTGGCTGTGGTGATCTCCCGGCCGACGACCACACTGAGCGCGTCGAGATTGGCTTTCCAGGCGGGGAGCGCCAGGTTGGTCACCGCGTCAGGACGGAAGGTCGGCCGGACGACCCCCTTCCAGCCCGATTCCTTGATTGCCTTGTGATGCTCGAGCGAATCTGCGGCCCCGTCCGTAGTGCACAGGACCTCGATATTGAACCGCTCGAACAGCGCGCGGGGGCGGTACTCGGGGGTGGCCAGCTTGGCGGCCAGCTCGTCGTAGGTGGCCTGGGCGTTGTCGCCGTTCAGCTTCTGCTTGATGCCGAAGATCTCGTAGAGCTCGTGCGCCAGCCACACGCCGCTGGGCGTGCCGCGGAAGAGGTAGAAGTGCTCGGCGAAGGTCTGCCAGATCTTGCGGTGATCCGTCTCGACCGGACCCCCATCTCGCCGCGGGATGCCCAGAGACTCCAGGGGCACGCCCTGGGAGTAGAGCATACGGAAAACATAATGGTCGGGGATGATGAACAGGTCCGCGGGCGTGCCGAAGGTCGCGTTCTCGTCGGCCAACAGCGTCGGATCGACGTGGCCGTGCGGAGATACGATGGGCAGTCCGGCGATGCTGTCATAGAGCTCGCGTGCCACGCGGCGCTGTCCTGGGTCTGCTGCGAAGAAACGATCCGGAGACAAAAGCGATTCTGGCATGTGTCCTCCTAATACGATAACCTGCCTTGACAGGTGCCCGGCACCTTCAAGGTGCCGGGCACCTCACTTTGCAACCTATTTTACCCAAAACTCGCGTAAAACGTGCGCGGCCATCTTGGGCGTGCGGACGCGGGTGAAGATGCCCTTGTGGTTGATGCCGCCCACGCGCATGAGGCTCTGCACCGCGGCGAAGTCCGCGAAGTTCCACACCTGCATGC